>JAHDBF010000125.1:0-3122 GCA_020630525.1 Saprospiraceae bacterium | reverse complement strand
AAAGCTCCATAGGAGCGACATATAAGTAACAAAAGCTCCATAGGAGCGAAGTAAGTAAACATAATAATATGAAAATTGATCTAACTGGAAAAAATGCACTCGTTTGCGGAGGTTCAAAAGGCATCGGAAAAGCATCCGCAATAGCACTAGCAGAACTAGGCGCTAACGTTACTCTAGTGTCTAGAACAGCAGAAACAATGGCTGCTGTAATCAAAGAATTGAAAGTATCTGGGAGCCAAGACCATACCTTCCTAGCTGCTGACTTTAGTGACCCCAAAGACCTAAGCTTAAAAGTAAAATCTCTTGTCGCAGGAACACCTATCCATATCCTTATAAACAATACTGGCGGTCCCAAAGGCGGCCCAATCCTAGATGCAGAAGTCGATGAGTTCAGAGTTGCATTCCAACAACACCTTCTTAACTATCAGATGATAGCAAAGATCGTTGTCCCGAAAATGAAAGCGGAAAACTACGGACGTATCATTAATGTGATTTCCACATCTGTAAAAACACCTATCGAAAACCTAGGCGTAAGTAACACCATCCGAGCTGCAGTAGCAAACTGGTCAAAAACACTTGCAACAGAGTTAGGCCCAACAGGAATTACAGTTAATAACGTTTTACCTGGTTTTACAGATACCACCAGATTAGGAGAAATTATCGAAGCGAAAGCGAAAAAACTAGGACTCACCATCGAGCAAACCAAAGAAAAAATGCAAAGTGGAGTACCGATGCGAAGATTTGGTGATGCATCTGAGATCGCTGCCGGTGTAGCTTTTTTGGCGAGTCCAGCAGCGTCGTATATCACCGGAACGTCATTGACCATCGACGGAGGAAGGACTAAAACTTTGTAATGGGCATTATCATTAGACAAAGCATTAAGCATAGTTTAGTGAATTTTTTTGGTACCGCGATAGGTGCTATAAGCATTCTTTTTATCTATCCGTATAATGATGAATTATATGGATTTGCGCAGTGGTTTTACAACACGAGTTTCGTCTTAGTCCCTTTTGCATCCTTAGGAGTTTTGTCATTGGTAGTTAAGTTCTATCCCAATTATGAAAAGGCAAAAAAAACTACAGGATTTACCAGTCTGATAGGTGTATTATTATTGACAGCATTTTCGATTTTTATCACGCTGTTTTTAATTTTTGAAACCCAGTTTATACAGTTTTTAGACTTTATTCTAGATGCGTCAAAAATTGCAGATTTTAAATGGTTATTATTGCCACTCACAGGATTGCTGTGCTTGGAAACTTGGCTCAGATTTCAATCCGCAAATCAAAAAAGAATAGTCATTCCATCAATCATAACCCAACTAGGATACAAGATCTTTTTACCTAGTTTGATATTGATTTCTGTGATCTATAATATTAATAATGAGCAAGCAGGAATGTCGATTGTTGGTTTTTTCTTGTTTGCTGTGATTGCACTTTTTCTTTATTTACGAAGGATCAATGGCTTTAATTTAGGGAAACCAGTATTGCCAAAGCAAGTAGATTTAGATAAAAAATCAGTAGCGAGTTATGGCTTATTCGGTAGTCTAAATTCTATAGGAAATAGTCTAAGTTTTAGAATAGATTCTGTAATGATACCTTTAATAATTGATTTTGGATCAAATGGAATTTATAACAAAATATTATTCATTTCTAATGTAATAGGTATCCCTTCTAATTCGATAGCGAGTATTGCTTCGCCAATCATTTCTGAAGCATTTGAAAAGAATGATATGGCAAAAGTAAGTGACATTTATCGCCGTTCATCTGCCAATCTTTTCTTAGTTGGTAGTTTTCTATTTTTACTTATTTGGTTTAATTTGTCATCTATAATTTCGCTTTCAGTAGATCCGACAACCTTTCCAAATGCTGCCAAAATACTACTGTTTCTTGGAGCAGCAAAAATCATTGACATGATCACAAGCCTTAATAATCAGATACTTATATATTCTAAAAAATATAAATATAATTTACTTTTTTTACTTTTACTTGGTACAATAAATGTTTATTTGAATTACAAATGGATCTCTGATCCTCAATATGGAATCGTAGGAGCTGCTATGGCAACTTTCACCTCAATGCTCATTTATAATACGTTTAAATACTTGTTTATCTGGCATCAATTTAAGATGCAACCACTAAGTTTAGAAACCATAAAAATTTTAATTGTGGCAATGGTGAGCTTTGGTATCCTTTGGATTATTCCTAGCTTTTCTAATCCATTTATCCATATCATTTTATATAGTGGAATACTATGTTTGGTATATTTTGCATCTATTTATTTGATGCAGATCACTAAAGATAGCCACGAATTATTACATAACTTTACAGACAAATTGCTAAAAAGAAACAATGGAATATAACAACCTTTTACTAAGCATAACAGACAGAATTGCCTTAGTTACAATCAACAGACCAAAGGCATTAAATGCCATAAACGAAGAGTTGATGTCAGAGTTGGGATCGCTATTTATGGAGGACTTACCAAAGCAAGATATCGCAGGTGTGATCATCACAGGTTCTGGGGAGAAAGCATTTATCGCTGGTGCAGACATTACCCAATTTCCATCTTTGGATAAAGCTGGTGGGTCAGAAAAATCCAGAAAAGGACACAACGTTTTTAACGCTATCGAAAATTTCCACAAACCAGTTATCGCTGCGATCAACGGTTTTAGCCTTGGAGGAGGTAATGAATTAGCCATGGCGTGCCACATGCGGATCGCTGCAGAAAACGCAAGGTTCGGACAACCAGAAGTGAACTTAGGATTGGTGCCTGGATATGGCGGAACACAACGATTAACACAATTGGTTGGCAAAGCAAAATCTATGGAACTAAACTTAACTGGAGATATGATTAAAGCCGATGAAGCACATAGAATTGGTTTGGTAAATCAAGTAGTCGGAGTAGGAGAGAGCGTCGAAGCGGCTAGAGCAATACTCCAAAAAATAGCAACCAAAGGTCCACTTGCAGTCTCTAAAGCGATAGCCTTAGTCAATGCTTCAGTAGATCCAAAACAAGATGGTTTCGAGTTAGAAATTGAATACTTTGGAGAATGTATGGGAAGCGATCAATGTAAGGAAGGCGTAACTGCTTTTTTGGAGAAGCGTAAGGCGGAGTTTAAGTAG
>JAHDBF010000004.1:33412-53503 GCA_020630525.1 Saprospiraceae bacterium | reverse complement strand
AACTTTTCTAGCCAATCAGCAAAGGAGATCTTTTTATTTTTTCTATTTCGAAAGTTGTTATTCACTTGAGTTGATATTATTTCTAAAGGTAATTATTCTGTTTATTATTGGAGAAAATCTTAATAAATTATTGATGCAAGTATTAATATTTAGATATTTAAATTAAGCTTACTTTTACGACCAAATTAAAATTGATATGAAGTATTTAATGATTTTCCTCTTTTCTTTTTTCTTAATTTCTTGCGCTGCACCATCAGAGCCAGAATTTAAAAAATTGGAAAATGTAAAATTTGGCTCTTTATCAGTAATTAAACCATATTCAGTAACGCTAAATGCTGATGCTATTTTTCATAACCCAAATGTACTTGGCGCCAATATTACTGAAATGAATTTTGATGTTTATATTAATGATCAAAAAACAACAAAAATTAATCAAGATATATCTGCTAAGATGTCTCCAAATTCAGACTTTTCATTACCGATAAAATGCAAAATTCCATTAAAGGAGGTGTTTAAAGATTTTAAATTTAAAGATATCTTAAAAGAAAAAGTATTACGTTATAAATTAGATGGATACCTAAAAATTGGACTAGGAAATGTAGAACTGAAAGTTCCAGTGACTTTTGAAGATGAAGAATCTTTTGGACTGTAAAATTAATCAATGAATATTCAAGACTTACTTTTAGATTATAATTTAGAAATTTTAGACCTAAACAATTTTATAATTAATGCATTATTGGCTGCATTATTATCTTGGATACTGTCAATGTACTATAGACGCTATGGTCAATCTGTGAGTAATAGGTCTCAGTTTGCTGGCAACTTTATGCTTCTAGCGTTGAGTACTATGTTAATCATTTATATAGTAAAATCCAGTATTGCTTTATCTCTCGGTTTAGTTGGTGCTTTATCTATCGTAAGATTTAGAGCAGCGATAAAAGAGCCAGAAGAATTGACATTTCTTTTCCTAGTGATCGGAATAGGTTTAGGAATGGGTGCAAACCAGACAGCGATAACACTGATTGCTTTTGTTTTGATTTTAGCATTGCTTTATTTGCAAGCAAGAATGCGAAACTCTAAAGCTTTTGACCTGAATAACCAAATGGTTGTAAATGTATCATCAAGTGTAATTTCTGAATCTCAAATTAATGATGCCTTAAAAAATAACTTTCAGAATATTGACCTTCGACGTATGAGTCAAAATGATAACATACTATATATGAGTTATGTAATATCAGCAGAAAACTTTAGCCAATTGAGTCAAGTAAAATCTGCACTAATTGCATTGGATCCTGCTTGTGAATTTTCGTTTGTAGACAATAAGAATATGATCGGTTGAAAAAAGTAAGACAAATATCTTTTTTTCTACTCTTATGTATTTACTTTTCTTCGTTTTGCATTGCTCAAGATGGTAGATTAGAAAGCGAATACAAGCTGGATATTCCGATTGGACAATATGAAGACTTATGGCAATTTATCAAAACTAATTTTGCTAAAAACAAATTTGATATTGATGGACTTTTACTGAATGGAACTGTTTCTATAGAAAAATTTATTGACACATATTATGATGATGAGTTTGGGAGTTTTGCAGAAAATGAGATAAGCCTGAGATACAGAAAGCGATTCAAAGATAAGGTATTACTAAAGCAATTAATACAACTCAAGACACCATACTCAGAAGATAAGATAATTAGAAATGAAATAAAATTTGCTATTGACGATAATAAGAATGTAACAGATATTAGTAACCGTCATTCATTTTTAAAGTACCTTAAAAATTCTGACATAGATCGAATGGCTGAACACTTAGCTGAATATAAATTAAGACCTGAACAAGTCATACAATCATTAAAACTGAAACAAACCAGAAGTAGGGTTTATATAAAGAATAATGAAGGAGAAAGCATTGCTACCATAACATTAGATAAAGTTACCAATGCGACATTTCCGTTTCAACAATTTTCAGAATTAGAATTGGAACTAAATGAAGTAAGATTTACTGATGCCGATGCTAAAGAAAGAAGTCAAATGACTGCATTAAATGAAAATTTAAAGAAGCAATTATTGTCAGAATTTCCTGAATTAAAAGTTGACCAAAGATCAAAATACCGTAAAATGAAATTGTTGATTGATAATAGCTGGGCGTCTTTGATTTGGAAAAATATCAGTTGGCTTTTTTTTAGTATTATTATTGTAATTGCCTTAATTTACTTCATAAAGGATTTATTGATTTGAAAATTCAAGGACAAAATATTGGTACTAAAAAGGACAAAACTTTTATTGGAATAGTTTTAGGTCTTTTGCTTTGTTTATTCATAACTTCTATAGTTGGAAAATATAAAAAACTTTCGAATAGCGATTCTAAATCCCAAGAAACTAATGCTACACAACCAATTAACTATAAAGGCAACACCTTTGAAATTTCCGTTAACAAAGATGGATTTGATAAGCTATCACAGAAACGCGCAGAGGCTTTAAAAAAAGGATTGCTATTTTCTTCTAAAGATGATTTGGTAGATGCAGACATTAGAATAGGAAAGGAGGAGTATGCCTGTAAAATTAGACTAAAAGGAGATTTGTTAGATCACTTGACTGGAGACAGATGGTCTTTTAGAGTAATGCTAAAAAACAATAAGGAATGGAATGGGATGAACACTTTCTCTATTCATAATAGTAAAGCTAGAGCGCATACTGCCGAGTGGTTAATGCATGAATTGTTTAAGCGTGAAAAAATAATTGTGCCAGATTATGACTTTATTAAAGCTAAGCTTAATGGAGTAACGTTAGGTGTATATGCTTATGAGCATCATTTTGAAAATCAAATGTTAAAACGTAATCAAAGAGAGATTGGTCCAATATTAAAGCATAATGATGATGCATATTGGGATAATGTACAAAGTAAGTTAACACCGTTCCGATGGATTGAAGCCTCACATATTGAAATATTCAACAAAAACAGCCTAGATAATCCTGACTTTAAAAAATCTGCAGATCACGCTATCGGTATGTTAAATGACTTTCTTAATGAAAACAAATCAGTAGAAGAGATCTTTGATGTTTCACTAATGGCAAAATATTTTGCTTTATTGGATCTTAGTCATGCATGGCATGCGCAACAATTTACCAATATTCGCTTTTATCTAAATCCAACTACTGGAAAATTAGAACCAATCGCTTATGATTGTTTTGGTGATCACTTACCTAATGTTACCCCAGGGTGGGAAGCATTTGGAGAAGGTTTTAATAGTAGGATTTCTAAGTCTGATGTTTATGAGCGATCAAATGTCTATCGATATCTTTTGTTTCAAAGTGATCTGTTTTTTGAAAAATATATGTCTTCTTTAGATAAATTTACAAGTGTTGAATATCTAAATAAATTTAAAAATGAGATCACTGCTCAATTAGAAGGCAGAGTAAATTTTATAAACCAAGATGAAGAATATAAAGAGGTAAAATCTGGATTTGATAAATTATTTGCAAAAGCAAAATTTACACAAAATAAAATTCCCGCTAGACAAAACCTATCGTTGAAGGCATATCGAGTTAATGATGCAAAAGAAGAAATTGCGATTCAATCTTTTCACTTTTTCCCAATCAAAATATTGGGTTTTGGTGATGAAGTTAATATGACAAATGCATTAGAAGATCCTGCAATAATAGAAAGTTATAACCCTAAGATTCCAGTACAAACATATATTTTAAAATCTTCGAGCGCTATTAAATATATTTACTTTAATGTCCTTGGAGTCGATAAAATGTATAAGGTAAAACTGTCTAAAAATAGTTTGCCATTAGAAAATATACCTGTGGTAAAACCTGATTTAACGTCAGTATTAAACTTGCCATTTATTTCGAAATTCGAAAACAGGATAACTATTGATGCAGGTAAACACACTATTGAAAAACCAATCGTTATACCTTCAGATTTTGAATTGGTCATAAGCCCAGGAACAATAATTGAATTCAAAAACAATGGAAACTTATGCAGTTATTCTCCGATTATAGCAATGGGAACAAAACAAAATCCTATTACATTTTTGTCAACTGAAGGATTGAATTCTGGAGTGTTAATCTCTGATAGTAAAATTACTTCCAGGTTTACAAATTGTAATTTTATAGGTTTACAAGCCTATAAAAACTTAAATATAGCTACTAAAGGTGCATTTGTTGTTTATAACTCTGAATTGCAAATGTCTGATTGTTCTTTTAGAGATACTAAAGCATCAGAAACAATAAGTATAAAAAACTCTGTTGCTAAAATTGATGATGTTCAAATAAATAATAGTAAAGGCACAGCATTAAAGTCTAGTTTTTCTAGTGTACAATTAAATAATGTTTCTATTATAGATTGTGGAAAAAATGGAATTAGTTTCCAATCAGGAAAATTAAATAGTTCTAATATAGTAATTAAATCTTCGCTCAATAAAGCGTTAAATTATACTGATAACGTAGATGTGTATATGTTTAAAACTGCATTGCATGATTGCTATCAAAGTTTATACGTTAATGATCACTCGAAAGTAACGATGGTTAATTTTTGGAATGAAAATATCGAAAAGGGTATTGAAGTTAGATCAGCCTCAGAACCGCATCCAGTCGTTAAGATAGATCAATATAATGATAAAAATGTTAAGCAAAAGTTTTTATTAAAACAAGGAGTTTCTATAAAAGTAAACGGCAAAAAAGAAAAAGGATAATTGCGATACGAAAGAAAATATAGAATTGAAGCAAGTAATTTGGAAAGGGTAAGGACTGAGTTGCTAGCAAACCCTGTTGGATTTATAAAAAGTTACCCTGATAGAGTTGTGAATAGCATCTATTATGATGACATAAATTATAGTAGTTATAATGATAATCTCTTAGGTATTGGAAATAGAGTAAAGTATCGAATTAGATGGTATGGTGATAATTTAAATAATATACATCAGCCGTTACTAGAAAAGAAAATCAAAAGAAACTTACTAGGTACTAAAGAATATTTCACAATAAAACCGTTTACATTAGCTGTAGATCTCCCTAGCATAAATCAAGAGATAAACCTTGTAACTAATCAGTTATTTCCGCATATTATTGTCAGATACAAAAGAAGTTATTACGAATCTATGGATAGAAAGTTACGTGCTACTATTGATAGTGAACTACAATATTCTTGCATCATTAATGGCAAATTATCACATGAGATTAATCAAGATGAAGCAATTATACTTGAAATAAAATACGATCAGGGAAACGAAGAACTTGCCAATGATTGTATGCAAATGATACCTTACAGATTGACTAAAAATTCTAAGTATGTGTCAGCGATGCGGTTTTATTTGTTGTAAGATAATCAGAATTTAATCACTCCCTTACATTGCCTCTTTTAATCATTTTAACAACAATATGGGAATGATTTTCCGCTACATTATTAATTGGAATATTATTGTTCTTTACAATCCAATTTGATAAATTGTTAGGAAAATCATTTTCAATTCCTAAGATTATTTTTTGTAAAGTAATCATATCTACGGCAGAAATACTAGCGTTGTCATTGACATCTCCTGCTGTAAATATATCTACATCAGTAATAGAATCTATGCCAAGAATATGCTTCCTTAATGTGATTAAATCTAATGCACTAATACCCTCAATTGCATTACCTTCTTTCTCAAATTGAAAAATTGGATTTACCACACCTGGATATTCGTTTTCTAATGAATATATTTTAAGAGTATCATCAGAGGGTACTTGGTATTTAAAAGAATTATTAGTATCTCCAATAAATATATCTACATCTGTTATTTCATTCCCAAATTGATCCCTAAATAGAAAAGTATAACTTATAAAATCATTTGTATTATTGGGTTGTATTATAATTGTCATTACAGTTGTAATCGCACATTGTCCATCATCAGGAATGAACGTATAATTTGTAGTGGAAGTATTATTCAAAGCAGGATTCCATGTTCCTGAAATACCTTCTAAGCTGGTATTAGTTAATGCACTAATCTGTGTTCCTGCAATAAAAGGACCAATAGGTTCAAAAGTTGGAATTATTTCAGAGGTGATTTCTATTTCAAATGTAGTTTGATCTGAGCATAAGTTTTCATTAGGTATGAAGGTATATGTAGTTGTCTCCATATTATTTATCGCTGGTGTCCAAAATCCTGTTATCCCTTCATTACTTGTAGGAGGGAGATTTGGAATTGACTCTCCTTGACAGTATAATGGATATGGGTCAAACGTGGGTATAATATCAGATTGTATTTCTACAGTTAATGTAGAAGTTTCTAGTGCACATAATCCAGCATCAGGTGTAAAAGTATATGTTGTCGTCGTTGTATTATTTAATTCAGGACTCCATGTTCCACTTATTCCTTCCAAGCTTATATTTGGTAAATTGGGTATGTTTTGATTTAAGCAATATGGACCTACAGAATTGAATGAAGGTGCAATGATAGTATTAATTAAGAGTTCTACATTATCTTGAACTTGAGAACATGGTCCTGAACCATCTGGATCATTTGTGGTAAATACTAGTGTAACTTTTCCATTCGCAATATCACTTGTACTAGGAGTATATTCAGGTGTTAATGAAATATTGCTGTCAAAATCTCCATCTCCATTTGTTGTCCAAATTCCAGAAGTTGCACTTCCTCCCAAAATTACTTCAAGCGATGTAGATTCTCCTTCACAAATTGGATCAATGTTTTCAATATTGGCAAATGCAGGGGCAACACAATCACAATCAAAAATGTTAATTTCGATATTATATTCCTCTACACAATTATCATTCGGAGTAAATGTAAAGGTGCTAGTATTCGAATAAGAAGCATCAATACTGTTTGGCGACCAAACTCCTGAATATCCATTATTTGATATGTTTGGAAGGGGTTCAATTTCATCGTTGTCACAATAATCTGTTATAATTGAAAATATTGGAAGTTCGGCTGATATAATCTCGATTATTATTGTTGTTTCATTTGCACAAAATTCAGTGTCTGGCGTAAAAGTGTATGTTGTAGTAAGTGTATTATTGATTGCAGGTGACCAAGTCCCTGAAATTCCTTCATTACTTGTTGTTGGTAAATTAGGTATAGTTTCACCTTCACAATACACTGCGTAAGGATCAAAGCTTGGAGATATTGAAGTGTCAACAGATATTGTTACTTCAGCAGTATTAAAACAATTACCTGAATTATTACTAACTGTTACTTCGTAAGTTGTGGTAAAACTAGGTGTAACTTCAATTATTGAATTAGAGCCTAATCCATTACTCCATACATATGAATCTCCGCCAGTTGCTGTTAATGTTGTTGATTCTGAATTACAAATATTTGTTGGGTTGGCAGTTGCTAAAGCAGTAGGAGAAACACCTATTCCTACTTCATAGATGTCTCCTGTTTGAAGACAATTCCAATCTATAGTAAAAACACCATTTCCAAAAGCAGCTATAGTTATGGGTAATACATAAATTTTATCACTGCATGTTTGAAATTGATTAATGGAATCTACAAAAAAACCATCTAAATTTATATTTGATCCAATTTCACCATTCAGTTCAAAAAATGAATCGAATGCGTTTGCATTATAATAAGCTTCCGTTAAAGGAAGCACAGGAGGATCACAAAATACTATAAAAGCTATTTGATCGGCATTAGTATCTCCTGACCAACTAATTGTTTCTTCTATTGGAATACCATCATCCTTACATGCAAACCCATTTGAACCTTCAGAGTTAAGAAAAATATTGCAGTCACTTCCATAAGCGTCTATACAGATTAAATTATATAAACCGTCAAATCCGCATTGTATATCTGGTAAACTGTAAGTAACACAAAGAATATAAGTTCCGTTTGGTATTAGTCCTGAATATTCTGGATTAAACCCTGAGCCAACTCCATTTGCATTATCTATATCACTTAGAATAGATTCACCACAACCATCTGTAAGTTCCCATGTAATATCAACGCAGCCAGGAGTCCCTGTAATAAAAATCCCGTTTGCAAAACCTAAAAAACCATTTTCATCTGCAGTCGCTTCAAAACAATTTGTAAAACTTGTAGGTCCAAATATCTCGCAATCAGGTATCCAACAGGAGCTAAAAACTCTATCATCATAACTTGGGACTATTCCCATACCATTTTGTGTGCAAGGAGAATCACATTGGCCACAACCTAAGCATTCTGTTGCCCCATATGCATCAATACAAATCGCGCTATCTGTATTTAGTACGCAATTCACGTCCGAAAGTTCGTAGGTTATGCAAAGTATGTATGGTGTATTTGAGCTAAGATTGTTGTATTCTGGATTGAATCCAGAAACAACTCCATTGGCATTTGTAATTGGGTTAGCTATTGTTACGCCACAACTATCTGAAAGCGACCATGAAATATTTTCAATAATATGCTCACAATCTGAAGCATGAGAAATATAAATCTGATTTGTAAAGCCTAGAAACCCTTCTTGATCTGAAGTTGCTTCAAAGCAGTTGGTAAAAGATGCTGGACTTAAAATATCTTCTTCAGGACTCCAACAAGATTCAAAAGTTCTAGACTCATAATCTGAAACAGTATTGAGCCCATCTCCTGCACAGGGAATTGTACAGTTTCCACAACCTATATTGCATTCCCCATATAACCAAGTCGAACTTTCGAATATTTCAAAACAATTACTATTTATCACTTCAACATTTACACAAAAAGAATAACTAGTATTTGGTAAGACGGAATATTCATGGCCATTAATTCCAAAAGAAGCTGGACCTATTGGAGGTATTGTGTTTGTACAATCATTACTCTGAAAAACCTCGTAAGTTTTTTCTGTACAAGAAGAAGTACCATGGGTGCCAACTAAGTTTACAAAACCTATTACAGTTTCATCACTTAATGTTGTATACTCATGGCAAAACTGATAGGTAGCACCTACAGGTGCTGGTAATCCTGGAGAGAAGTTTTCCACTCCTCCATTTTCTGGAAAATTAGATTCTGCTGATGTATCGCATGGATAATAGATCCCTTCACAGTTTGGACTCTCGCATTCGCAAGGTGACTGAGGTATAGAACAAGATTGTTCAGAATTAATAATGTATTCACAATTGGAATCTCCTGAACCAGGATTTGCTAAAAAAGTAATTGACTCAAAACAATTATCTAAAGTAACTGAAATAGAATGAGAAAAGTCATCAAAAGCTGCATCTCCATCATCATATTCATATTCCCAAGATACGGCGTTAGTCAGTCCAATATAAGGCTCCCAAAGAGTATTATTATTTAAATTTGATATTGGTGATGAGCCTATTAATGTTTCAATTAACCCTTCAGTTGGATTTAATGTGGAGGGACTAAAATTTAAAACATTTGGTTGTACACTAGATAAGTTACTAAACTGAAATACAGAACCATAATACCCATAACCACTGTCAAGAGCTCCATATTCTACTGTAAATGTAATATTAACGGTATAAGTGCCATCACCATTGTCAGTTATATTATCAATTGTAATAGAGCTGCCATCACAGCAATTTCCATTTTGACTAAAAGTCAATAGTCCAAATATTATGAAGATAAGTCTGACAAATAATTTGGATTTTGATAATAGTATTTGGAGAGAATTGAAATGATACATTCTATTAATCATTTTGGTTAAAAGTCTATTTTTATCGTTGTAAGATAAATTTATTTCAAAAGAATCACCAAGAATGTATTCAGTTAAAGTTCAGTATTTTTCCTGTTCTAGTTCTATTTCACGGAAAGAACTATTTTACTAGTCAATACATCACTCTCTTACATTCCCACGCTTTATCAACACTACAGAAATATCCGTATGATTTGTTGGGAAATTATTGATAGGTATATCATTTTCTTTGACAAACCAAGTTGAAAGATTGTTAGGAAATTCGTCATCTATTCCCAATATGATTTTTTGTAAGGCAATCATATCAACAGCAGAAATACTTCCATTCCCATTAGCATCTCCAGCTGCAAGAATATCTATATCAGAGATAGGTTCAATAATTAAAATATGCTTTCTTAATGTGATTAAATCTAATGCACTTACACCTTCTGAAGCAAGACCAGATTTTTCAAACCTAAAAATGTGATTTGCAATACCGGGATATTCATTTTCAATAGAATTAATTATTAATGTGTCTGTAAATAGAACAGGATAACTCAAGGAATTTACTGGATCTGTAATATATATATCTACATCAGTAACTTCATTTCCAAATTGATCTTTGAAATCAAAGGTGTAACTCTTTGGTATAGTCGGACCAATTGGTTCGATAACAATAGTTAATGTTGTAGGAACAGCACATTGATTTGGATTCGGAGTGTACGTATAAGTTGTAGTTGTAGTATTATTAATTTCAGGACTCCATGTGCCAAAAATTCCTTCGATACTTGTTGTCGGTAGATCATTAATTTGTGCACCTTCTGTAAATGGTCCAATTGGTCCAAATGTTGGGATATTACCCGGCGTAATCTCAATTGTGAAATCCACTTGATCTGAGCAAAGGTCATTATCAGGAGTAAATGTATACGTTGTTGTTTCTTGGTTATTTATGGCAGGATTCCAAAATCCTGAAATGCCTTCTAAGCTTTCAAAAGGTAAATTGGGAATAGATTCTCCAACACAGAAAGAAGGATATGGGTCAAACGTTGGATCATCCACTGGAAGAATCTCAACAGTTAACGTGATGGTTTCTAAGGCACACACACCTCCGTCAGGAGTAAAAGTATAGGTGTTTGTTTCTGTATTACTTAATGGAGGAAACCATGTCCCAGGAAAACCTTCAATACTAGTTGTAGGCAAGTCTGGTATAATTTGATTTAAACAGTAAGGTCCTATTGGATTAAAGGTTGGCGCAATGATAGAATCAATTTGAATGGTCAACATTGACTCTGCAAGACAAAATGAATTACTTGGCGTAAATGTATAACTTGTTGTAGTTGTGTTGTCAATTTCAGGACTCCAAGTTCCAACAATACCTTCTAGACTAATTGATGGAAGATCATTGATATTATCTCCTTGACAAAAAGATGTCTCCACATCAAATGTTGGAATCGTATTTGGATCTAGAATGGTAATTGTCATTGTGGTTTCTAAAATACAAAGTTGACTATCATCTGGTATAAATACATGTGTCGTTTGACCAATATTACTGCTAATATTATCTATAGGAGGATTCCATATTCCAGATATGCCTTCTAGACTTAAGGAAGGTAAGTCGATAATTTCTGTCCCTTGGCAAAAAGGACCTACTTGATTAAAAGTAGGTGTGATATAAGGCAATACTTCAATCGTCAAAGTTACACTACTAGCACATTGTCCCAGATCCGGAGTGAAAGTATAAACTGTTGTTTCAGTATTGTTTATTTCTGGACTCCACGATCCGGTTATGTCCTCTAAACTAATGGTCGGTAAATCTGGGATATTATCTCCTTGACAATATGGTCCTACTGGATCAAAGGTGGGTTTAATATCTGTATTAATAATAGAGTTAAACCCAATACAATAACCACAATTAGAGATCGATTTATTATCGCTATACAATTGGTTGCTAATCAACATAATGCCTAAAAAGAATAAAAGAAAATTTGACTTTATGTGGATAGCAGTAGATAATTTTAAAAGTAATTTATAAACCATCATCTTGAAATATATACTTTAATATGTGTCTTAATACTTTCCTAAGATAGGATTATTTGATAAAAAAGTAAAATTGCTTAGAAATAGTCGATAATTAGGTGCTAAATAATAAAATTATTTACAGCGCATTACATATTATAAAAAATCGTAATATTTTATTAGTTTTGCGGATAACTCTTCCCCAAAATACAGCAGAACTTAATTTAAACATAATTAAAACTTTATCCATATGTTGGGTTTTGGTATTAAATCTATTCGCCCTTATTTAATAATTTCTGTACTCTTTTTGCATAACATTATTTATAGTCAAGACTGTACTGTAAATGCAGGAGTGTATTTTGCCATGTGCGAAACTGATGGCTCAGAATGGACATTGTACGGGAATACAAATGATCCATCCAACAATCCATTACCAAATACTACTTGGTCTATAATAAGCCAACCTGCTGGTAATAACGCAGTTATTGTTAACCCCAATGACATTAATTCATTAGTTACAGGTATTACAACAGTTGGGCAATACGTTTTTCAATTAAGTGGAATATGCCCAACTAACAATATAGAAACAAACGATTTAGTGGTATATCGACTAGAAGAACAGTTGGAAATGCCGATGTCTTTAGACGACTATTTAATCTGTGATAATGGTATTATTACAGTTCCAAATCCAGACCCTAATGTAAATTATACTTGGGTACCTACAAGTTTTGAAGATAATAATTACGAATTGATTAGTGTACAAATGATTGATGACATTTCTGCATCAATTGATGTATATGGATTTTATCCTGGTGGAGAAGGGAAAATGATTCTTATATCTAATAGGGGGACTTGTACGCGGATGGACACCATTAATGTAATAATAGTAAACGATGTCCCCGCAGATGCCGGTCCAGATGTGTATATATGCGGAGATTCATGGATAAAGACAGCAAACGTTGATCAATTTTTAGAGCCAGATGAATATAGATTTTTGCCATATGGAGCTTCAATGGAATGGACGCAAATTTCAGGTCCAAGTACAGCTACGATTACATATAATTCACAATACACAGATCCTTCTTTTGGAAATGTAGTTTGGGCTGATTTAGTCGATGGAACATATGAATTTGAATTAACATTCACTTTAGGTGATCCTTGTAATACAGTAACAACAGACAGGGTAATGTTTTTTGTTAGCAATAGTATTTCTACTAACTCAGATTGTCAGAGATTTACAGGTGTTAGATTTTATAGAATAGATTGCGATGATAATACAGACCCTTGGGTGATAAATTTAGAAGAATATAATATTGATATCGATGAAATTGCAGACAATGACTTGATAACGTGGAGCTCTAATTGTGGAGTACCATTACCTTCAGATAATAGTATGGTTGCGGTAATTCCTGTCGATGGTCTATGTAGCTGTATTATTACTGTTAACTATTATTGCGGAGGGATAGATGGCTGTTCTACTTCAATAGATTTTTTGTATAATAATCCTAATATAGAACTAGTAGTTAAAAATGAAAGATTTTGTCAAGGGAATCAGCCTAGTTCAATATATAGTTTTGATGGAGCTACATTTGAGTGTTCAAATGCACAATCATATGAAGAAATTAAAGTTGTCTCATCCACAAATTATCCTACAGGTACCTTACTTACTACCACTGAACTAAATAATACAATCTTTGACCTGGGAGAGCATTACTTTACAGTTAATAGATCTTACAATGAGTTTTATAGTAATACTTCAAATGCTTTTTCTTATAATTGTACTTATAGTGATGATTTCTCCTATGTTGTATATGGGGATACCCCAGGTGCCAATGCAGGCACTGATGTAATCTTAAATTGTGGTGAAACAATAACAACTTTGTCAGGAAATGATCCCAATTTTCCTGATTTTACTAATAGCGCAATTATTTGGACTTTTATTTCAGGACCTATTACACCTACAATGTCTGATCCTAATCAAACTGACTTAACAATAAGTAATTTGCAATCTGGAGTTTATGAGTTTCAATATACTACAGGCAATCAAGAATGTGGATTTGAATCAGATACGGTAAAAGTGTATGTATCTGCCAATCCTCCTAATTCTGCAAGTGCAGGCATAGATGAAACCATTTGTTATGGTGGAGAATATTGTTTAAATGGTAATAGCTCTACAGAGGGGCAAGGAAGTTGGACTATTTCTCCTGCTACAGGGATTGCATTTAGTGATGTAAATGATCCTAATGCCTGTATTACTGGACTAGTTGCAAACACTAACTATACACTTACTTGGACAATAACTAATGGATGTGGGTCTGCCTCTGATATGGTGATTATTACTACTAATGATTTTGAAACCGGAATCGTTTCAGCAGGAGATGATATTTGTATTTTTACCTTTGATCCTAATACAGGAAATTTTAATGGTACAGTACCAAACCTCATTGGAGTCAGTTATATGTGGAGTGTTGTTGATGCAGTTGGTGCTGCTACAACTGATTTCATTATAAATGATCCAACTGATTTAAATTCTGGTTTTTCTTATACAAATACAATCGCAAATTACTATATAGAATTAGAAGTAATAGTTCCTAATTGTAATCCCATAAGAGATACATTAATAGTTTCAGATTATTTTTCATCATTCCAAGAATACAGCACAGCTTGTGGTCCTCCTGGTTCCTATTTTTTCGATTTTAATTCTACTATTCAAGCACCAACTAGATGGGATGAAAACTATATAGGACCTGATGGCGCAATTATTGAGTCGCCTCTTGATTTATCTAGTGGAGATATAACAATTAATTTTACTAATCCAGGTACATATACTTTTTTTAGGATTATAGATAACACTAATTGTACAGAACCAGTCCCGTATACTATTTACTATTCTATCCCAGAACCTATTCCTAATGCTGGGGAAGATATTATTTTATGCGATACATATATTCATCAATTGAGTGCTTCTGATGCACAGTATGGAGGATATTGGTCGGTCGGAGATTTAAACCAAGATGGATTAAGGGAAGATTTTCTTTCTTTTTCTGATCTTACGGATCCCAACACTACTGTTAATTTCAATACTGCTGGTGAATTTAATCTAGTTTGGAATGTATTTCCAGAATATAATATTGGCAACGATTGTATATCAAGTGATACAGTGAATATTAATATTATTCCATTAGCAGATGCAGGTCAAGATATATCTACATGTGATCCCAATTCTGGTATACTATTAGTAGGTAGTTTTGCGGCACCTCCAGCAACAGGGGAGTGGTCATTTGTAAGTGGTCCTACTACACCAACCCAAATAAGTGCAGGTCAAGATTCTAATTTTGAAGGAATTGATGAAGTTGGTACTTATGTGTTCGAATATACAATATCAAGTCTTGACTGTGGAGTTTCTAGTGACCAAATGTCTTATACAATTACTGAATTACCTATTGACGCTGGTAACGATTTTATATCTTGCTTGGATACTATATCTTTATCAGGTTCAACTCCAAGTGGAATAGAACTACCACTTTGGGAATTGGTTGATGGAGAAGCCACATTTATAGGTACTAATGAATCTCAAAATGTAATGTTGACTGGATTTAGTCCAAACGATACCTTATGCTTGGTGTATCATATAAATTCTCTTAATGGTTGTTCTAATACAGATACACTTAAGGTCGTAACTGATAATATCTTAACTCCTTCTATTCAGCAAACAAATGTATCTGCCTGTGGCTCTTTGGATGGAACTATAAGCATTTACAATTTAAGTCCAAATGAAAATTATACGATATTTTATGACTTGAATAATATTCCACAAACTCCAATTAATTTTACAACCGATAACTCTGGAACTTATCAAATTAATAATTTAGGAAGTGGTGTATATTCAAATATTATATTTGAAAATGATAATGCTTGTACCGTAGAGGCATTAAGCGATATTGAAATTACTGAATTTTGTCCTTGTGATATATCTATTGTAATAGTGGATAATTGTGTTCCTTTGGATAGTTCTTATTCTATTACAGGAGAAGTTATTGCAAGTCATTTTCCAAATACTGGTACATTAAATATAATCACTTCCAATGGAGAATCTACAAGTATCGCATTAGATCAAAATTCTACAAGCCCATTTGCTTTTAATATTTCAGGATTGATTCAAGACGGTATAGCTGGGACGATTACTGCATCATTCTCTGATGATACAAGCTGTATCTCAATGGAATCATATAATCCTTTTATTACTCCAATTATAACAAGTGTAGAATCAGATTCAATATGTAGTCCAGGTACTGCAACTTTATCTGCAACAGGAACAAGCAATTGTGACCAATATATTTGGTATGACTTAGCAAGCGATGGATCTATATTGGCAAATGGGAGTTCATTTATGACTGATATTACGGTTAATTCTGTTTTTTATGTCTCGTGCCTAAATCTAACAACAAATTGCGAAAGCCCTCGTGTTCAAGTCGAAGCATTAATATTAGATCCAATCAGTATTTCTTATGAAGAATATATTAATCCTTCTTGTGGCGAAAACAACGGATTAATTACCGTAGCCCCTGATGTAGGTACGTTGCCTTTTACTTATTTATGGAGTACAGGAGAAACCACAGCTACTATCAATAATTTAAGTCCTGGTAATTATAGCCTTACTTTTACAGATGCTAATGGTTGTATGGATATCCTTTCTTTTGGATTAAGTGATAATACTAATTTTTCATTAAGCTGTGATGTGGTCGAGCAACCAACATGTGACAATGGTGGTTCAGCTCAAGCAACAGCAATAGGGTTTAGACAATCATTTACTTTTCTTTGGGATGATGGTACTACAACAAATACAATTTCTTCATTAGAGCCTGGAACGCATACTGTTACTGTTACTAATAATTTTATGTGTAGTAAGGAGTGTACAGTTACATTAGATTATCCCATGGGATGCCCATGCCCAACTTTAGCTCCAATAACAACAGAAGATTCTCGTTGTGGAACTGGAACGGTAACATTAACTGCATCTGGAGATACAGAATGTAATGAGATACGTTGGTATGACCAACAAACCGATGGTATGTTGTTGTGGACAGGAGCCAGTTATTCTCCAAATGTTTCTACAACAACTACATTTTATGCTGCTTGCTACAACATAAATTATGCCTGTGAAACAGATAGGACTGCAACACTAGCAGAAGTAGGAAACGAAGTTTCAATAATGCCTTCATCTCCAACATGTGCTGCTGATTTCGGTAGTTATTCGGTACAATTAATTACATCTAATGCTGAATCTATTGGGGTTAATGACATGAATGCAATAGTTTCTGGTGGGCCAATTAATTGGTCTATAACAAATATCACACTTAATACAAATCTTACGATTTTAGCAGCAAATACCTTGTGTTCAGACCAAATTGAAATTATTGCGCCAGACTGTACAGAACCTTGTTCGATAAATCCTCCTGATATATTGGCATTTTGTGATGATTCAAATACTGGAACAAATGACGATGATACTTTTATTTATCAAATTACCGTAACAGGCACTGAAGTAGGCACTACTTTTTCAATATCAAATTTTATTGATACTTCTGGATTAGCATATAATGTACAACATCAATTAGGACCATTTGATATTACTGGATCAATAAATACTTTGCTTATTGCTGATGAGACAGATGCTAATTGTAATTATTCATTAATGTTTGGTGAACCAACACCTTGTTCTGCTGGATGTTCAATATCTGCATCATGTAATATTATTCAGCATTCAGGTTGTATGGCAAATGATGGAGCTATTGGTGCGGACATTTTAACATCTGCCGAACCAGTATCATATTTATGGAGTAATGGTCAAGAAACTGCTGAAATATATAATCTTGCTCCTGGAACTTATAGTCTTACTGTGACAGATGCCTTAGCATGTCAAGATTCTTGCATGGCTACAATATTGGAAGGTATTAATACCGTTACAGCTGTAGCTGGAACAGCTTCAACATGTGGCTTGCCAAATGGAATTGTATATGCAGTCCCTGGTATGGGCGAATCCCCATTCCAATATGAATGGAGCAATGGAATGAATGGAGACACTTTACGAACATTATATCCTGGTGAATATGGCCTAACAGCAACAGATGCCAACGGATGTACTGCGACGGATATTGTCTCAGTTATAGGCATTGGAGAATTCAATGTAGATTGTAACATTCGACAAAATATAGACTGCGATTCTTTAGGATCTTTGTACGTAACCGCAACATCTGACACAGGTGATGATTATACTTATTTATGGAGTGATGGTTCTACATCAGATACTTTATTTAACCTTATCGCAGGAACATATTCAGTAACGGTTACAAGTAGCATCGACTGTACACAACAATGTTCTATGACATTGGTCGATCCAGTCGGATGTCCATGTCCTACTGCTGCGCCAATAGTGACTGGAGATGATAGGTGTGGACCAGGTGGCATAAATTTGTCAGCTGTAGGAGATGAATATTGTGATATGCTAAGATGGTATGACGCAAATGTGGGTGGAATGATGATCGGTATGGGGACGGACTTCACAACAGACGTAACTATGAGTACTTCATTTTATGTTGCCTGTTATAATAATAATAGAGACTGCGAAAGTGAAAGAACTGAAGTTATTGTTAATGTTGGTGAAGAAATATCAATTATGAATTCTTCTCCATCTTGTGCAATGGATTATTCTAGTTATTCATTAAACATTATGACGACCAATGCAACAGCGATTTCAACAGATCATCCAAATGCCAATATCATTGGAGGACCTGATAATTGGACAGTAAATTTACTAACATTAGATACTGATGTGATCATTACTGCGACCAACGACTATTGTTCTGCCGAGAAAACTATTATTGCGCCAGATTGTACAGAGCCATGTATGATAATGCAACCGATTGTAACTATGACGTGTGACGACAAAGGTACGGGTACTAATGAAGATGATACCTTTATTTATTCCATCGTAGTATTAGGTAACGGTGTGGGATCAACATTTTCATTGTCAGGATTTACTAATGGTTCGTCTCTTGATTATGGGGTAGTACATGAGTTAGGACCTTTCCCAATTACAGGAAATATCAATACAATATTGATTACTGATGATAGTTTTGGTGATTGCACTTTTAATCTTATGGTGGGAGAGCCTTCATCTTGTTCTGCTGGATGTAATTTAAATGTTTCTTGTGGTACAATACAGAATTCAGAATGCGGATCTAATAATGGGGCATTGGCAGCAGTGTATCTAGCGGCTACTGGACCATATACTTTTGAATGGAGTAATGGAGAAACTACGGAAAGGATATTCGATTTAGAGCCGGGAGATTACAGTTTAACGATGACTGATGCAATAGGTTGCCAATCAGTATGTATGACGACTATTATTGAAGGAGTAACGACCGTTGGTGCAAACTCTGAAGTTCAAGAGACTTGCAGCGCTTCTAATGGAGAAGCTTATATAATTCCAGGAGTAGCAACGGAGCCTATAGTCTATAATTGGAGTAACGGTATGACAGGAGATACAATTCGAGGGTTATCCGCAGGCACTTACTACGTTACTGCTACAGATGCAAATAACTGTACTGCTGAGAGTCAAACTACGATTCAAAATTTTGGAGATTTTGAAGTAATGTGTAGTGTAAAACAAATGATAAGTTGCGAAAACCCAGGTGAAATTTATGTTTCTTCTCCTAGTGGTAAAGGTGTAATAAATTCATTTGTTTGGTCTAATGGTGCGACTACAGATACTATAAATAATTTATCAGCGGGTATTTATTCCGTTACAGTTACAAGTCAATATGATTGTACTGCAGAATGTTCTATTGAATTATTGGACCCTATGGGTTGTCCATGTTTGGCGGATGTTCCAAATGTTACTGGTGGTTCAAGTTGTGGCGATGGTGAAATAGTATTAAATGCTAGTGGCGGAATAAATTGCACAGAATTGAGATGGTATAATGATATTAATCAGCTAGATCCGATTATGACAGGACCATCTTTGACGGTAAATATAAATACAACAACAACATATTATGTCGCATGTTTTGATGAAAATTTAAATTGCGAAAGCCAACGTACAGAGGTAGTTGCCGAAATTTTCGAAGAGCCAATGGTCTCATTTTCGAATATAATATGTTCCGATAACAACAATTCTTATGCAGTAGAATTTTTAACAGCTAATACTACTATGTTGGATTCAGATTATACAGATGCAATAATTGATGGCAACGGCAATATTTGGAATATTTCAAATTTACCTTTAGGACAAAATATAATCATATCTGCTAGTAACTCAAATTGTCAAACACTTATTGAATTAACTCCTCCCGATTGTGAGGATACATGTAACGATATTCAATGTTTTGGAATTAAGGTAGTAATAAAATAGGTATAAAAAATAAAGCTTGTTTCAATGTGCTTTGTTGAAACAAGCTTTATTTATTGAATTATATT
>JAHDBF010000004.1:0-33312 GCA_020630525.1 Saprospiraceae bacterium | reverse complement strand
TAAAGCTTGTTTCAATGTGCTTTGTTGAAACAAGCTTTATTTATTGAATTATATTTTGAATTATATTGTAAAATTAACCAGTCTTACCTAACTAAAGTAATGTCTCCAACAGACACACCTTTATTGCCATCAATATCTTTATATTCAACTATATAAACATATACACCTGGGTTTGCAGGTTTGTTGTTATAGATTCCATTCCAACCTAAGTGAGGTACATTAGGAAGAATGTCTCCTGGTGTTGTAAATATTAATTCGCCCCAACGATCATAAATTTTAAAACCTGTTAATGTAATAATGTTTTCATCGGTAAATACAGTAAAATACTGATTTTCACCGATTTCATCAGGTGTAAAAACTGTAGGTATATAGATGTCAATAACATGTCGCACAGTAACCCGAATACTTGTACTGTCGATACATCCATTTTCATCAATTAGGGTAATATTGTAATCCTGAGATGTTGTTGGATTTAATACAATATCTGATAAGCAATTTGTGCAGGAAACTCCTTCTTCATTATCCCAGGAAATAATATAATTTATATTGTCGTCCAAGTTAGTAATTAGATTTACGACTCCTTCATCTCCATTCGTTAAAATAAAATTGTTGGGGCTAGCAAATACATTAATATTATTACCAGTTGGTAGTTCAATAGTCTCTTCATAGCTACATCCTTTGCTATCAATAACTTGAATTGTGTATTCGCCAGCAGATAGATTTGTAATACTAGAACCATTTAAACTAGTTTCATTTACTAGATATTCATAAGGAGCTGTTCCTCCAATGGTTTCTTGGATGATGATTTCTCCATCAGTATAGTCGCCACAAGGTGAAAATTCTATTTCAAAATTTAAACCTGTTGGGATATCATTTTCCATATTGATATTAACAGAGTCACTTGCACTGCATCCGTTGATATTATCTATAACTGTTAGTTGATATATCCCTTCTTGATTAAATATCGGATTTAAATTATTTGTAACACTGTTCAAGATATTGCCTTCGAAAGACCATTGTAAAGTAAGATCTTCACTAAAAGAACTTAGTATAGTTGCATTTATGAGTACTCCATTTTCATTACAAGGGATTGACAAATCTTCTCCTGCATTAATCTCAGGACTGATTGTATTTTCTGTAATGTTTATAGATTCGATTAATTCACAGCCATTAGAAACATCTGTGTTTTGCAAGTAGTATGTTCCTGGTTCTTGTACTTCTAAGCTAGTTGAATTTGCATTCGCAATAGGAATCATATTTTCATCATACCATTGTTGCTGAATATTTTCACCAGTTACAGTTTCTGTTGCATCAATAACGATGGTATGATTAAAGCAGTTTAAATCTAGTGGTTGCCCAATAGTAATGGCAGGATATTCTTCACCATTAATAATGTTTTCCACATCCATAGAAGAACAAAGCGTTACGGTATCTAGTGCGACCAAAGATACTTCTGCAGTATTTGATACTTCTATTGAAATTTCATTAGGTAATGCATAATCATCAATTTGCCAGTTGTACATAATTCCTGGTTGCGGATCATCTACCGATAAGAAAACACTTTCAACACTACAATCAATAATATTACTAGGATCAACTAAAATGTTTGCCATTGGAGGATCTTGATTTGCTGCTACAGAATAAGTGGCGATGTCCTCACAGTTTAAAATAAGGTCAGTTACGACCATAGTGTACATGCCTGGTTCAGAGACTAAAAGTTCTACTGTGTTTCCTAGAGGATTTCCATTTTCATCAAACCATTCTATTAAAAATTCTGGTCCAATAGAAGTGCTTCCTCCTCCCAATATTATATTTTCAATTTCGCATGTAAGCACTCCCGAACCAATATCGGCTTTGGCACCGCACCCACAATTAGGTGCCTCAATATCATAATTTGCAAGACATGTTGTAACACTATTTGTAATTATAATAGATACATTTTCTGAAGTATCTATTTGGAAGATAGAAAATGTCCCGTCAGTATTTTCTATTGTATTTAATTCATTGTTATTGATTTCAAAAGTATCTCCATCAGTACTAAACGTGATACTATAAGTCATACCATCTTCTGCACATTCAGTATTTATAATATCAAAATTAGGAATATTCTCTTGAACAACTTCAACCGAACTAGAAGCTTTACAACCATTGAAATCTGTAACGGTTACACTATATGTATTTGGCTCATTAATAGTGAAATTTTGACTTTGATTTCCATTATTCCATTCATAAGTAGAGAAAGACTCATTGAGAGAAAGTATGGTCTCTGTATCTGGACAAATGTTTAAATTCCCAATTATTTGTGGAGTTGGAGTTTCTAGTATTTTCACCTCTACAGTACTGGATCCAGAACATCCACTTGCATCTGTAACCTCGAGTGTATATGTTCCTTCTTCAGAAATTTCTATTTGTTGAGTATTGTATGTTCCTGATGGACCGTTCCAATTCCAAGAAGAGAATTCACCACTGGAAAGAAACCCAGATTCTCCAAAACAAAAATCTAAATCTCCCGTGATTACAGGTGATAAAGAACTTTCTTCAGTTACCAATACTTGACTACTAGAAGTACAATTGTTTTGATCAGTAACAGTAACACTATAACTTCCTTCTGTATTAATTGATATTATTTGAGAAGATTCTCCTGTCGACCAATTCCAAGAAGTATAATTATCTCCACCATCCAGTGTAGTTGAAGAATTAGAACAGAAAGATGTAGAACCTCCGATAATTACTTGGTCGGCAATTAAAGAAATAATATTTGTATTGCTAGTACCAGTACAACCTAGATCGTCAGTGACGGTTAGGCTATATATGCCAGCATTTGATACAGAAATTGTTTCTGTAGTCTCTCCATTATTCCAGTAATAAGAATTGTATGTATTTGTAGTTTGGAGACTTATTGTAGATCCGCTGCATAACTCTGTAGGTCCATCAATTATTGGAGTAGGATTTATTTGTTCACTTACAGTAACTTCACTACTATTTGTGCATCCATTTGCATCTGTTACGGTAACACTATAATTTTCAGCTTCTACCACTTGTATTGTATTAGCTGTTGCATTATTAGACCAAACATAATTTTGCCAATCGCCATCTACCGTTAACGTAGTTGTACTACCTTGACAGAAACTTAAATTTCCTAGGATTGAAATTTCTGATGGAATTGATTCTACGATATTAATTTCTGCAATACCGGAACAGTTAGAATTATCTGTAACTGTAATAGCGTATAATCCTGCTTCAGTAATACTTATTTCTTGTGTGTTTTCATTATTGCTCCATAAATAGCTAGTATAACCGTTTTCAGTATTTAGTGTAATACTAGAATTGGGACATATTGTTGTCGGTCCAGAAATGCTTGGGTTTAATGAATTTTGTACTGTTATATTTATATCAGCAGTAGCTTCACATCCATTTTCATCAGTTACGGTTAATGAATAAAGTCCTTCGGATTCTACTTGGATAGATGATGAAATTTCATTATTCGACCAAAAGTAACTTGACCATCCTTCCGCACTTAGAGTTGTATATCCTCCTTCGCAAAAACTTGGTGATCCTTGTATGGTTACATTTAGTGCTGACTGAGGAGTGATGGTAGTTGTTGCTACTCCAGTGCATTCATTTTCATCTGTGATAGTAACAGAGTATGTGCCTGGTTCATTAATTTCTATACTAGTATTTTCAGAATCTGTTGACCATAGATACAAGTCATAACTTTCATTTAATTCTAAGGTGATAGATTCTCCTTGGCAAAATTCTTCTTCAACAATGATTATCGGTTCTGGATTATCAACATATTCCAATTCGACCGAAGTTGAGGAGATACATCCATTATTATCCGTTGCAGTTACCGTGTAATCTCCATTAATTTCTGCAACTATTTCTGATCCTATGGCACCATTTTCCCATTCGTAGATACTAAATCCTTCACTGGCATTTAATATTGCAAGGTCAGATAAACACACTGATAGATCACCTAAGATTTCTACTTGTTCTGCTTCTACTTCTTCAACATAAATTTCTGCAGTACCTTCACATCCATTATCGTCTGAAACAGTTATGGAATACCAACCACCGTTATAAATAGTTATTGATGCTTCCTCGCTGCCATCATTCCATAAGTAGTTTATGAATCCATTGCCAACATCCAGTGTTATTGACTCATCTGGACAAATAGTTTCTGACCCATCTATAGAAGGAAATAATTCATTGTCTATAGTAATTTCTATTTCTGTTGAAGTGGTACATCCGTTAATGTCAGTAACGGTAACAATATATGTGTTTTCTTCACTAACTTCTATTTCAGGTTCATTTGAGCCATTAGACCAGTTGTATTCATTGTAACTTTCTGTTAATCCTAGTATTGTAGAAGAGCCTGGACAAAAAGATGTCGACCCAGAAATTAATGCATCTGGAATTTCTCCAACGGTTATAGTTTGAGTATGAGAAAGTATGTTTCCACAAAAAGATTCGTATTCCCAAGTTAACGTCAGTTGATCTCCCGGTTGATTAAGTGATCCATTTTCGATAGGAGAGATTGTTCCTTCTTCAATGCAGCCTTCATTAGATTCATTGTTAGAATAATCTAAACTTATAAATGGGGGTGGATCTTCTCCACATTGAATCGTAATATCTATTGGTAATGTTACCACCCAATTAGCTAGATTTATAGCTTCAACTTCAATTGTTTGTTCGTAAATTTCTTCATTTCCACAATCATCAATAGCTGTCCATGTTCTTATAATTTCTCCACCAGAGCATTCTGAGAATATGTCTGATTCCGCGGCAATAGAAAACCCTCCTACAGAACAATTATCTTCCCATTGAAGTTCCTCAGCTATTGGAATGTCTGTGTAGCAATCTATAGTGAGATCTAATGGTGGATTAATAAAGGTTGGATTTTCAGTATCTTGGACACTGATTGTTATAGTGTGTAGAAGCTCATTTATGCAGTTGTTTTCATCTTCTTCTAATAACCAAGAATATATTTTTTTATCACCACAATTAATTAAATCTGCACCATCGTCAAATACAGGAACCGTTCCTGATTCTGCGCAAAACCCATTGTCAGTATTGGCATAATTTAAATTTGGCAATTCAGGAATTTCTTCACCGCAATTGATGGTTATGTCTACAGGTAAATCTCCGATCCATTCTACTTCGGATTTTGGTAATATTACAATTGATTGTGTTTCTGTAGTTACGTTATTGCATGCGTCAATGACTTCCCAAGTCCGTATAAATTCTCCACCATTACAATCTAATTGACTAGAATTAGGTTCTTCCGATCCTATAACTATTCCCCCAGTAGTACAATTGTCAATCCAATTTAAATCTGGAATAATTGCCTCAAAATCACTGAAGCAATCTAAAGTTATATCGGAAGGAATATTTAATATTTCTGGATTTTCTGTATCACCTACAGTTATTGTTTGTGTTTGAATATCTGAGGCATTACCACAAATATCTTCTGCATACCAAGAGCGTTCTATAGTATATGGACATGATCCATCGTTGATTATCTCTTCTACGAATATTACAGTTGGGTTGCTGTCACAGTTGTCAGTTGCAGTAGCTATTCCTATAGGTGGAATATTGTTACATTCAACAGTTATATCATCTGGCAATACTAAATCTGGGGCTTCTGTATCTGGTAAAACCATAAAACTTGTAGAAGTGCTATTTTCATTATTGCAATCATCTACTACAGTCCAAATGTGTGTTATTGAATATCCATCACACATATTTTCTGTTTCTGAAATGACTTCAGTCGTAATTTCTAAATCTGTATCACAGTCATCTGTCGCAGTTAATGTTTCTGGTGTTGGAAGAATGTCACCACAATTTACGTTTGGAATGTTGGCAGGACTTGAATCAAAAATTGGAATGCTATTGTCTGGCAGTACATTAAAAGTAATGGTTTCTTCTGCTGTATTGTCGCATTCATCAATTGCTGTCCATCGGTAGGTAATCGTATATCCACTACAGTTATCTATATCATAATCATCTATAGAGGCAATGACATCAACTTGTTGTGTACAATCATCGGAGGCCTGTAATGTTTGTTGTGTCGGCAATGGATCTTGGCAATTTATATCTGCGATTTGTGAAGGACTTTCGATTATTGGATTTTCTAAATCTGCTTTTATCGTTATTGTTTGTATGACTGGAATAGCATTGTTGCCGCATTGATCAGCTATTTCGTATGATCTTATTATTGTTCTATCTGAGCTACAACCATCTCCTGATTCTGATTCTATTGGTGATACATTTTGCGGAAAATTTGGATCGCAATCATCAGTGGCTACTAAAGTTATGGCAAAAGGAATATCCTCACCACAAGAAAGTGTAACGTCTACTAAGTTTCCACTTTCAATAATTGGAGCTTCTTCATCAGCACGCACTATTATTGTTTGAATAAATGGCTCAGAAGTATTGCCAGAGGCATCAGTGGCAATGTACGTACGTATTATTGTTAAAGGTTCCTCACATTGATCGCCTGACTCTGTAACAGTTGGGACAAGTGCTTGAGGGAAATTAGGGTCACAATTATCTGTCGTCATTAAGGCAATAATATTCGGAATATCTGCGCCGCAATCTAGCATAATATCTGCAACGTTTCCTACAATTACTGGTGGTTCAGTATCTGAAATAGGTGCCACGGTTATCTCTGCACTAGCTTTGCAATATTCTCCTAAGAAAATATTATCAATAGCAAAGTCATTTCCACTCAATGCCGTATTTAGGTTTGTAATACAGATTTCTGCAGATGTATTAGCGTCTGAGATCCATACATCAAGTAGTTCCAACCAGCTACAAGTACCAGCTAAACTTAGTGTGTTGCTTAATGGACTACCATTTATAGCAAATTGTAATTCTGCTGGCGAATCTGGATGTATTGAAGCACCTAAAGCTGAAAATTCATATTTTGAATTTTGATTTACACTTAACGTTTGACACCAAACATTCTGAAGTCCTTGAGCTCCATTTAGTGCCATAAATATGCCTCCGTCCAATGCATTACAATCTGGAAAGTTGGTATGGGTATCTCCTGAATTTGTGGTTAGTACATATACACCCTCACATCCCAAAGAACCCCACTGATTTCCTGGAGGACAAGAGTCAAAATCGTAATCAGAACTAAAACCTGTATTGCCTAGTTCAAAATCCCCGTTTGTAATCAAGTTAGGTCCAGAATCATCATTCCATACGGTAATGGTAAAAGTTTCTTCGTCCTCTGGGCAAACAACTGGTTCAAAATCAGAATCATTATAATATCCTAAGTTTGAAGTCCAAAGAAAACAGGTTGCTGTTCCCATCTCAATAGTTGGTAATAGGGTAATACATTCTTCTCCACAAACAGGTGTAGAAGTAGTCACACTTACTTCAATACCATTTGCAAATAATAAATTATTTCCTAACTGAAAAACAAGTAGGTTTAGCAGAATATATGATATGAATTTTCTCAGCAAGTTTTAAATTATTGTTTTGTTATAATATAGCACTTAACACTTAAAGGATCAAGAGTTGTATTTATTGATACTAAAAATGAAAAGTGTATCCTCAATATTTAACAAATACAATAATTGTGCTGATCTATGACATTAATGTGATTTTTGTCGGTTATCTTATAAATGAGCGGAACAGAAATCTTTTTTCTGTTCCTTTTATTAGAATTTTCATATACAAGTCAATTAAATAACTTGTTGTATTAATTCATTATATCTTAACTACCCGAAAGTATTTTTCAAAATCTTGATTAAAGCATTTTATGACATAAATGCCATTGGCGTATGGCTCTAATGAGAATTTGGCTTTACCATCACTTTCTTTTTCTGAAAATGAATCTTTATTTATCAATTCTCCAAGATGGTTGTAAATTTCAAGATGTAATCCACTTGAGAATCCATATTTATTATTTGTATCAAAGTAGAAAATTCCTGTAGTCGGATTTGGAAATAGTATTAAGTCGTTTGAAGCATACTCTTCAGTTGATGAAATATTATTAATCCCTAAGAAAATATTTTCTTCATAATAACAATTTGCCGCTTGATTTGCAACTATGATGGTGTACTCCCCGGATGATAAGTTTTCAAAAATATTATCAGTAGTGTAATTTTCTCCACCATCGATACTATATTCAAAAGCTTCACTTTCTGAATCTGTGGAAATAATAATTGTTCCATCTGAAGCATTCGCGTTGCTTGCATTTATTGTCTGGACATCAGCAGTAAGTCCGCAGCCTTCACCATCTAAACAAAAGAATTCCACTGCTTTACTTCCAAAATCTCCGTTGTTTGATATAAGTGTCTCGCCAATGTTATTTTCTAAAGAAAAATTTCCTTCTCCAAAACTGCAACAAATTCCATCACTATAAGTGTCATAAACATAGAGTGTAAAACAAGAGTTATAATTGACACATACATCTGCTGTGTAAAATTCTAAATTTGCACCTAAAACACCTGAACCTACAATTTCATTTGATTGATCATCCCTTAATTCCCACGAAGTTTCTTCAGAAAAATCATCAGTATTTATTGTCAAAGTAACATTGTCGTATTCAGTATCTAAACTAGTTGTGAACGAAGAGGAATTATTAGTAGATATTGCATCTTGTTCACCATTTATACTCAATAGATTTAAAGTGATTTCATTATTTTCTTCCTGAAGATTTTCTGAAATTGGAATTGTTATATTTACTTCTGCTAAATAGGGAATGCTAAAACCATAATCAAAAGTGTCTACAGTGATTCCGTTTACAATAACTTCTATTTGAGTATTACTGAATGATGATTCACCATAATTAGTAATGGTTGCTGTTGCTTCAATGGCATTACTGCAATCTACTTTCTTTAACGAAGCCATGATTCCTCCTTCTAATAAATGCAGTTTACTTATCGTAGATATCAATGTGTCATTTGTGCTGTAACCATCTTCAGCGTGATAAACAATAGCACCTACATTATAAAAACCAATTTCAGAAAGGTCTATAGGTGTTGTAAATTGATATTCTTTTGAACTTTGAGGAGCTAAGGTATCTGATATACTTAAGGTTTCTACTATTTCATTATTCAATATTAATGATAACTCAAAATCTCTTATTTCCCGCAATCCTTGGTTTGCAATTTTTGCGGTTACGAGTTCTGAATCACCAAGCGTAGATGCACTTTGTGGTTTTGTAATTTCTACAACACCAAGATCGAAATTTGATTTAATATTTGACCAAAATGAAACCCAAGGTCTTGCTTGTTTTATGATTAATTGGTCGTCTTTCGTAACCTTATATTCTATATCCATCCCAAAACCTTCTGCACCAACTACATTATACAATATTTCAAATTCATCATGAATTACACTAAGATATTCCCTCATTAGATTAAGGTAATCTTCTCCCATGACAAGTTCGTTATTACCTACAAGGTTTGATCTTCTTAATACAGTATATCCTTCTTCTGGATCGGTATTTAATAATATTTCTTCAGGAATAGAGTTTGCATCTGGGTTTGTGATAAGAAATTCACCCACTTGAGTATTTAGGTAAAAAGTGTTTTCTGTTTCGTAAATTGGATCGATACTGACACCTACGCCATTGGATTTTTCGTCTTGATAATTTGGGTGACAAAGTACTCCCATTGCTGCAATATAATGGTCTATTCTGTAAAAATCTCGTTCGTCATATGCTCTAAAATTCCACATGCTGGCATAGACTTGTTTTATAGATTTAGAAATATGTCCTTCTTCTGGATGCTGGGTTTTAGAAGTATATAATCCAGCGCCACTAAATCCTGGTAAATCTTCATTATTGGTACTAGAGCGACATCTGATTGAAGTACCTTCTGGAAAAGAATCATGCATTTCTTGTAAATCATCCAACATCCACTGAGGCATGTCTGCATCTTTGATTTCTTTTCTAAAATCGCTCAGTATTTCAATACGACTTTCTAAGTCTGAAATAAATGTTGGATCAGAAATCATATTTTCTACCTTTTCATAAAATCCATTGAATTTCATAAATTCATCATAGTAGTAAAAAGGTACTCCAAAACCATTAGGAATTGTTCCTTCTGGGAAACCAAATTTTCTCATCGTCGCCACATTAGCACATTTTGCACCGAAGGATGTCGCCATTTCAAATTCTATTTCATCAAGTGGTAGAATTTCAGTTTTGCTTAAGTCTCTTTCTGGAATTTGATCTTCTGTTGGTCTCAGTTTTTCGTACCATGCATTAACTTCTTCGATGGTGGCTTCTCGTATGATATATTTATCTTGTTCTACTTTGTAATAAATATATTTTTCTAACAAGTTTGAAATTGAATCTATTTCCAGAGGATTTTTAATATATGCATTAGGTAAGTTGTCTTGGATTGCTCTTAGGTTTACGTGGGATAACGGAGTTTGAATTACGGAGGTTATAATGCCTCCCACTCTTGGTAGCGAATTGGGTAAGGCATCATACAATACTACATCTCTTGATCCTGGATTTTCATCCAAAGTCATCTGTCTAAAAAAACCAAATCCTTCTGCTTGATTAAATGGAATGTAATCAACATCTTCTACAAATTCTGATTCTAAAACAACATTAATTCTTGAACCTTCATAATCATTTTTATAATTATTTTCATATGTGTTTTCTCCTTGGCTCCCAATAAAATGTTGAAAGTTATTTTGTAAAAAAGGCATATTTGCTGCAAGTAATTCAAATGTTTTCTGTGTGTATTCAAAGGAATAAGCATCACCAAATGAATAGTTAAAGGAATAACTACCAATGACACCATTAGGCATAATTTCGTTTGGATTATATACAATTTCCCCAGTTGTTACTTCATCGTCATTTGTGTCGATGGTATATATAAAGTCAGCATGTATGTAGTGTGTTTTGCTGTTAACAAAATATACTCTAGCTTCATCAGAGTCCTGATTTACAATTACAAATTTTGCAAATTCTTGGTTATTTAAGAATGGTGCCCAAGGTATGTCATCATTTACTACAGCTAATTCAGAAAACATTTCTTTAGAATCGATATATACACTCCCATCTTGAATTGAGATTTCGTCTGCAAAGTTTAAAGGAGAAACATTTGGTGTATTATTAAATTCGGTGATATCATCTATACCATCATTATCAATATCTCCTGGTTCATCTATATCATAAGCAGTGACTTTATAGTTTTGTTCGGAGTATGCACCTAGCGGTTCTGTAATAATCAAATTGCCATCAACACCCATTGTTATTGATGTGTTTGATTCATAATTCGAACTAGGTTCATGATTTGTTGTAAGGATATAATATTTGTCAGCTTGCGCCTCGATTTCTAGTTCTACTTGACCTAAATTATTTATTGTATAATTTTGAATTGGGACATTCTGTGTAAAGGCAATACTGTATATCACTGACCAAAAAAACAAGGTGAAAATTAAATGTTTAAGCATGAAGTTTTGCTTTAGATTATAGATGTTAATATAAAAAGGTTTACTCCATGCAGAATTGCAGGAGTGAGAGAGTGTTTTCTAAACTTTAAGTTACGCTTTAAAAATTAGTTTAATAGAAGAATTAAAGATAAGTGTTTTTTTGTCATGCTTGAGACAACGGAGAGGCGATAGAATTAAGCCTTCATTATCTTTAATAAAGCGCTAAAATTTACATAAATAAATTACAATTTATGAATGGAGAATTCTTTTATGATTAAACAATTATTGCCCACCACATCCATCAATAAAAGCATGAAATACAGGACCAATCCTAGTTTCAAAACCACTCTGTAATTCTATCATTGTTTTACTATCGTAATCCACATTTAAATTACTTGGATTGATGGGATCGAGTTGTATGATTTGATTTGATTCTATTGCACCATCAGTTTCGTAATCTGCAATTGGGTTTTGGATTCCTGTAAGCATATTCCCATTTGCGTTGGTATAAGAAGATGGATTTAATGGATTGATGTTAATAGTTTTTTTAGTTCCAATTACATCTATGCAATTTTCTTCTGTGACACTCAATGTTGCTGGTAGACTATTCCATTGTACAGTTACTTGATTTGTATTCGAAGAGATTATAGTCCCATTAGTGATGTCCCAACAAAAAGTGGAATTCGGATTTGCAGGGACAGAGTACGTTTCTGTATCTCCAGGACAAACTGTTAAAGCACCAATCGGTGTTGGAGAATCATAAGCCATAGTTTTGTTATATAAAAACTCATGACCTTGAGTAAATATCGGTTCCCAATAATCATTTGGAAAAGTTACTATCCCTGACGGTATTCCGTATATGACATGACCTTCTCCAGGGTAAGGATGAAATTCATGCGTGATATTTTTTGCAGTCATTGTTGCATCTAATGGAAGTGCACCATACATTGTTGGAAATAATGGAACGTTAAATGGTGGTCCAGAATCGTAGGGTACTATATCATCTTGATCGCCATGAATGATAACAGTAGGCACATTTTCTGAAGCATCTATAAAATCAGTATCTAGAGTTGCACCCCAAAGATCAATTATTCCTTTTATGGTAAATGGTTGATTATAGTTGTTTCCTGTGCAATCTATGCAACCCATGTCAGGATCTAAAAAACCAATGTCATAAGTTTCTGCAGGACGTTCGGCTTCTTCCATATAAGCGATATGTAGCGCAGTAATAGCACCTGCACTTTCACCACCCACATAAATGTGTTCTGGATCAATGTTTAAATTTAAATTGTCTGGATCTTCTAATAAATATCTGATGGCTGCTCTACCATCTTGGATTGCTCTATATGCTGCTCTTACACCTTGATTTGGTAAAGCAAAATGTGCAGCATTGTCAAGTCTATATTCTGCAGCAGCACATACATAACCATAATGCGCTAAGCTGTCACACCATGCTTCCATATCAGCATCATTCTTACTGCCTGTTATGTATGCACCTCCAAAAAACATGACGATCAATGGTCGTTTGCCCAAGTATTCTTCGCTAGGATCCGGTTGATATAAATCTAGTTCTAGGCTTTGATTAAAGCCATAGATATTTGGTGCTGAACCATAAGTAATGTCAGAATCTATTTGGATATTATTAAATACACTTTCTTGATACCTATTTGAAATACAATCTGTTGTTTGAGCAAATATTGGTAAAGAAAATATAACTGTGAGTAGAACAAATATGGATATTCTGAACATAAAAAAATGGGTAGTATGATTAATTGAAACCAATATAATACATAATAGAATAATGAAGGTGCTTATAATAGTTAAAAATAGGCTATAGCTAATATTAAAACTCAAAATTCAAAGAAACATTAGGTGTAAAAACCATATTTGCTTTTTGTCTGAATTCTATATGTGGTGTTTGATTTGCAGTGCTATCAACATAATAAACTCTATTGAAAATATTATTTCTGTTTAATAAATTTGTTATTGAAAACAGCAAATAAGCTTTCCATTTTTTATCTGATTTATTCAGTTGATATTGTGCTGAAAAATTTACTTCGTGGATGTTTTTAAGTCTATAATTATTTATGCCTTCATATATTAATTCAAAGTCATTTTGATTCATCTCCTGCTCAAAGTTGTTTGCAAATGAGTATGGAAGACCAGTACTAAACTTATAGGAGATTGCAAGCTGGAATCTATTGATTTTTATTTGGTTTGACCATTGTAAAACATGTCTTTGGTCGTGATCAACAGGAAATTCTTTAAATCTAATTCTTTTGAATGAAAGTTTAGAATAACTGTATGAGTATGCGATCCAAGATCTTACTTTCCAAAATCTTTTTTTAACTAAAACATCTATTCCATTTGTAATCGCATTTCCTATTTCTGACTCGCCACCTTCAATAAAATCAAAATCATAAACTCTACTGCTAATTCCATTTGTTTTGCGATGATACATTTGCAGGTCGATAAGCCAATTGTTTTTTTCGAATATTGTTCCTAGTTGAAAAAGGTCAGCTTTTTGGACTGGGATAGATCTACTGGTCAATGCCCATAATGGCAAACTCAAACCAGTTTCACTTCCTTTAAATTCTATTACTTGAGATGCAAACTGAAAATGTCTGCCGTAGTTAAAACTTAATGAAAAATTATCATTAATTGCTTTTGCAAGACGGACTCGTGGTTCTAGGTAGAATTTTTTGTCTGAATTATAATAACTACTTCTCAAACCTAGATTTATACCTAAAATATTATTTATTGGGTTGTCATATTTTATAAAAAGCGCATGAAGATTTGCTTCAGATTCAGCGTCGTCGTCAAGTTCATTTTGATTTTTATTTGTTTGGCTTATTTTATATTTTATATCATAATTGGTAAAATGATATCCCAAAGAAAAGTTCATGTTTTTCTTGGTTTTATAATCTGTAATATAAGAGACTTGTTGATCGGTTATTTCATTCTTTTTAACTCCTGATAAGCTGACAGTATGTTGTGGTTCCGATTGAATGACATAATTATAATCGTAATTATAAGTTGTGTTAATTAATTTGAGTTTACTTTTAATTCTATTACTCCAATTGTATTCCCAATTTACACTAGCGCCAATATTTGATAACTCGAATGTATCTCTTTGTGATTCCATTCTATTATTGTCTAAAATGAGATCATCAAAATTATTTTGAACGAAGAGACCTGAAAAATCTATTCTGTTTTTTTTATTTATCCTACTGCTCAATTTTATATTTCCATCAAGAAAACTAAAATCACTATTGACTTTAATGTTGTCAGGCAATTCTAATAAGTCTCTATCTCCTACGATAAATCCTTGTTGATTGAATCTACTAATATTTAATATTGTAGGAGTGGTAAATAATTCATCATATGATCGGCGGATTGAAAATATAAAAGCGGTTTTTTTCTTTTTATCTACATACTGTTTTCCATATATGGCATTATTTATAAAATTTGAAGATATGCCTATATAAGGTTTTTTATCTTTTTCATCATCAGCTTTAATATCAATTACGCCTGCAATTTTTCCACCATATTCTGCGCCAAACCCACCTCTGTATACTTCGATATTTTTTACAATATTTGGATTAATAGCTGAGATCATCCCAAAGTAATGGGCGGTATGATAAAGAGGAATATCTTCCCAGATTATTAAATTTTGGTCTGGAGTTCCACCTCTGATATATGTATCCGATGCCTTAGAACTTGGTGCATTTATTCCGGGCAAGAATTGTAAGGTTTTTAATACATCGGTATCTGTCTGACCAGCCAACAGCCCAACCCTTTGTAATCTAATACTTGTACTACTTCCGTTATTGTCAAGAGTGATTCCGTCTGTTATGTAATCTTTTATCACTAGGTAAGGGACATTTTGTTCTGAAATCGAAAGTGGGATATCTATGCAGTTATTATTAAATGAGGTAATAGGAAATTCTTTTTTTTCATAACCTACATAGCTTACTATTACACTTTGATTTTCTTTCGACGTATGCATAAAACCAAAATTGCCCAATGAGTCAGTACTTGTTCCCTTTGTCGTTTTATTAATAATAATGGAAGCATATGGTAAAGGAACTTGACTTAATTCATCAAAAACATTGCCACAGATTTTATAGTCTTTAATATTGTTTTTAAGTATTATAAAATTGTTATCTACAATTTCGAAATCTAGATTACTATCTTCAAGAATTTCTTGGATAAGTATATTAAGGTTGTCAGTTTTTACTTCACATGCTATGTTGATGTTGTCAATGTCTTGATCTTTGTAGCTAAATAATAATTGATGATTTTTTTCTAAATCTTCGATAACTTCTGCTAGTGAGATATTGGAGTATAAAATCTCAAAATATGCTGATTGCGCAATGCACTTTGTGGCAATTGAGCATATTATTAAAAAGCTAAAGTATATTTTATTGTAATCCGAAATCAATATTTTTATTTGGTTAGAGTGACTGTGTTATTTTCTATTGAATAATTTATTCCTAATGTTTTTATACTTGTCTCTAAGGCATTGGCTAAGTTTTGTTTTTGGAAATTGCAACTTAGCTTTTCGTTTATATTAATATTTGATTTGTTAATAATAACATCAAAAGTCTGTTGTAATTCTTGTATTAATTGATTTAAAGTAACACTTTTTAGTTTTACCAATTCTGATTTTTGGATTATAGTGGATTCGCCTACTGATAATAGTTTTTCATTTGCCAAAAGTTGTTCTGTTATTTTTTTTGTGAATATATTCACCTCTACATTACCTTCGTAACAGCTCACTTCTAATGTATCCATGCTTTCATTTACTTCGAATTTTGTTCCTAGAACACGTACATCACCATTTTGAGTTTTTACTAAAAACTCAGGTCCTTTTACCACTTCAAATATTGCATTTCCTTCAAGGAATACTATTCTTTTTTGACTCCAGGTTTCTTTATCAAATTTCAAGGAACTGTTTCCTTGTAGTTCAAAAATAGAGTTGTCTGGAAACTCTGCTGAGACATAATCACCGTGACTTGTATTGAACTTTGTAATTTTATCATTTGGCCAAAAGAAAATAGTTGAGGCAATTAAGATTGTAATTGCAGCAGCATATTTAAACCAATGTAATTTGATGACATTAGACGGTTTATTTTTAGTAGAATCATTTAATATTGCAGTCAACATTTTTTCTTTATCAAATGTAGGAGTTTCAAGGTGATCAGTATTTTCTTTTATTTTAACTAGATCATCATATTCATCTCTTAATTTAAATTCTTTCAATTCATCTTCGGTTAATGTATTATTATACCACTTGTGTAGCATCTTATCATGTATCATTATTTTAGAATATTTGACATTATTTGGAATACATTTTAAAGACAGTTATGTGTAGAAATAACCTACTTTATCGAATGTTTTTATTTATTTTTCTCATAGTATCTAGTGCATTATAAATTCTTTTCTCGACCGCTTGCTTACTTATGTCTAAGATTTTTGCAATCTCTTTATATGTCAGTTTATCTATTCTACTTAGTAAAAATACGATTCTTTGCTTTTCTGGTAAATTAGAAATTGCTTCTTCAATCTTTTGATGTAACTCTTTAACTTCTAGAATAAATTCTGGGTTTTCGTTTGTTCGTTCAGAATGGTTGAGATTGGCAAATTTTAATTGTACTTTTTTATGTTCAAAATTGTTGAACATTTTATTTCTTGCAGTCATAAATACATAGCCCTTTGCAGATTCAAGTGTTACTGAGGCACAGTTTTGCCAAAGTTTCATAAATGCTTCTTGTGTGATGTCTTTGGCTTGTTCTTTATCTCCAGATTTATAATATACAAAATTGAAAACCGTATCAGCGTACGTACGAAAAATGGTAGAAAATGTTTGTTCTTGACAAAGCGGATGTGTAGACATTCCTTTTGTTTTTTATAGAATTACGAAGGTAGCATTTTCATTAAGGACAGAAGAAAAATATTTTTTTATTATGAATGGGTAGGTCTTTTTTTAGTTCATCGGTCTTTATCATAATTGCGGAAATAATATAAATCAATTTAGAAAATATCGGCCGTACAATTCTATGATTTATTTATGCAATATAAATTCTTAACATTTCATAATATTTAAAACCATTCAGATGCGTAAAACAAATTATTGGATATTAATTATAGTATTAAGTTTAGGATTATTTTTTCAATCTTGTTCAGAAGATAATTCTCTTGTAGATCATTCCAATACAGATTTAGTTGAGGAGCAATTAGATTTTAGCTTATTGACATTGAGAGGAGGACATGGAAATCGACCTGAAAATGGAAATGATAGAGCAGGAACTCCAGTGGCAGAACTTAATAATGATATTTTAGAAAGTTGGACTGAATTGTTGATGGAGTTAGATAGATATTCTACTGGAATGAGGCCTAATGCTACTGCACGAGCAATTGCATATATTTATTTGACAGCTTATGAAACTGGAGTTCCAGGAATGGATGACTTTAATTCAAATGAAAATAGATTTGAAGATTTAAATATTCCTCGAAATCGAGATTTCAGAGATGTTCAATGGGAATTAGCAATCAACACATCAATGGCTCGATCCATTGATCATTTCATACTAAATATTCCTAGCGATTTACGGAAAAAGATCAACCTATTAAAAAGTCAGAATGAATCTGTATTAAGTCAAAATTTATCAAGTAGAGAGAGACGCGAATCTAAGGATTGGGGAGAACAAGTTGCTAAAAGTATAATTGCATTCAGTAAGACGGATGCAGCAGCAGAAGTGCAAATACAGGAACCACAACCATTGTCTTATGAGCCGCCTACTGGAGATGGATATTGGACTTACTCGGCAGATCCTGAAAGAGCTTTATTTCCATATTGGAAATCCGTAAGAACGTTTGCTATTGCACCAGAACAAACTACAACAGTAGCACCCATCCCATATAGTGAAAACCCAAATAGTCCTTACTATCAACAGATGCTTGAAGTTTTGGAAGTAAATAATGAAGCGAAGGTGACACAGGGAGAGCAATTACATATTGCAGAATTTTGGAGCGATGACGTAGAAGGCTTGATGATGAGTCCACCGATGAGGCAAGTTTCAATATTGAGTCAATTGGGAAATCAATATGAAATAAATCTCCAAGATGCTATAGTCACATTTTTAAAACTTGGGTTTTCATTAAATGATGCGGCCGTGGCAACTTGGAAGTATAAGTATGATTATATGGTAATGAGACCGAGTAATTATATTCATGAATTTATAGATCCAGATTTCCAGACCAATTTGTATAGACTAATCTATTGGCCAAATCCAAGTTTTCCAGGTTACCCTTCGGGACATTCTTGCTTTGCTTCTGCAGCTGCAGGGATATTTATAGATTACTTTGGTGAGCAAGTAGATTTTGTAGACAGAACTCATGAAGGTAGAACTGAATTTTTGGGAAGTCCAAGAAGTTTTACAAACTTCAGGGAGATGGCAGATGAAAATGGATACTCTAGAATACCATTGGGTGTACATATTAAAATGGATTGTACTGAAGGATTACGATTGGGGTATGAAATTGCTGCTGCTGTTAATCAATTGAATTTATCTGAAGGAAATTAATATTTTTCTTAGTAATAGAAGTAAAAAAGCCCGTCAAAATAAATTTGGCGGGCTTTTATTCTTATTGATTTGACAATAAAAAATTAATAATCTTAATGGAGCATGTACTAATGTTGTGAATGATGACTCAATATTTTATAGCCTTTTATCTAAATAAAACAGGTCATAAAACACTATTTATTGATTCTTATTAATGAATATTTTTCACACAAAATCATTAAACAAACTCTAGAATGTCCCAAAATTAATTTCATTATCATTGCATTTAAGTTAGCAGCACAGAATTTTTTGAATTTTTAGTTATTTTTGATTTTTAATTAATTAAATGAAAGCTATGAGAATCTTTACTTTCTTGATATTTTTATTTTGTACAACGTCTTTATTAGGTCAGCATAGAATCGCTATTTATGATGTTGAGCGAGACCCTTCTTCTTCTAGTTTATTGGATGATGTTAGTAGTTATATTGTAAGTTTTTATGCTAGTGATGATAGATTTATTGTAATTGATAAAGTAAATAGTCAATTAATTGCAGATGAACAAGATCGTCAAAAGTCTGAAGAATTTATTGATGGATATATTGTAGCACAAGGAGCGCAAGAAGGCTTTGATTATTGTTACTATCCAAAGTATTATAAGAAAGACAAGTTGTTGTCTGTAAAAGTTTATGATGTAGCAAAAGGAACAGTAATTTCAGAAGAGTCAGTTGAACTTAAGAAAAGCATTCTTGGTACACCAAAGGACATGAAGGCTTCAATAAATAAAATTGTCGATAAGATTAATATTAATTGTTTTGAAATTAGGTATGAAGTCCTAAGATGTATTGATAAAAAGAAGAAAGCTGCGGCTAAAGAGTTGTTGTTTGCCATAGGGTATAACCAAAGAGCAAAAAAGGATGATAAATATGACATCTATATTCTTTCGGAGGAAAAAGTAGGAAATAGAATTATCGAAAGAAAAGACATAATAGGAACCGCAAAAATTTCCGAAGTTCAAGATGGTAACTTCTCAACATTAAAAGTAAATAATGGGGGAGAAGAAATAAATGCTGCATTAAATAGCGGAAAGCAGCTTTATGGATCATTAAGTAAATAACCAATAAAATTAAATATGAAACAATTCCTTTTTGCTATTCTAATATTATTTAGTAGCCAATCTATCAGCGCCCAAAATTTTGGATCTGCTATTCTCTTAAACTCAGAAGAAGTAGGAGAAAAGTATGACAAAATTCTGTTGAAGAAATTTCATGAAAAGTATAATAAACAGAAACCAATTTATACAGATTTCTATAGCTGGAATGGAGATCCTGAAAGTGCTCCAATTCCATTGGAAGAATACAATGATAGTTCGCGAGCGGAACAACCGATTACAACAGCGATTAACTTTGTAACTAATTTGCAGTGGAATGAAATATGTACTCCTAGCTTTAAAGTAGATACAACTGGTAAGGTGACCAATATGTATTTAGATTATAACATAGGAGCAAGACCTATGTATAAAGTTGTGGATTTGGCAACTTCTGAAGTCCTAGCATCAAAATCACTAGATACAAAAACTTACGAATTGGGTTCAAAATTAGAAATTAAAAATTTCAAAGATTATTTCGGTAGTAAGAATCCAAAAAAGCTACAGAAAAACAATTCCGATTCTTTCAAAGCAATAATGAAGAAAATCAATAAAGAATATAATGCAAAAATTGTAAATCATTATACTGAAGTTGCAGAAAATGTGGGAGCAGATATGAGCTCCATCGCAAGTTTTCTAAAATCGAAAGATGATGAGCGATTATGGAAAATGGTTAACTATGATTTGAATAGTAAAGGCAAGTTAAAGGAATTTTATATAGATGCTAACGCCAGTGAAAATTTGGTTAAAAATGAATTACTAGAAGTTTTTCGAAAAGTCAAATTTGGAGAATTTCAACATTATGACAGAATAGGATATATCATTGCCAAAGAAGTTACGGCAGATCAGACTATGGTAAAGCCAATCTTGTTTTCTAAAAATAAAATAGCTGAGGCATTAGAAGCTAATGATGATGTTGTTTTTGTTAGAAACACAAACTTAATAAAACGGGCAAATCAAGGAGAAAGAGAAATAAAAAGAGCACAGATCAAAGGTGATTGTTTTATGTGTAATAAATATTTAGAAAAAATATTACTGGGACTTTCAAGCATCAAGGTTATTGAAAGAAATTTTGATGGTCCAACTAGATATTTTACAAGTCAATACACTGATGAAAAGTTTATCGATTTCGATATGTCTGCAATTCAAGATAAACAAGAAGGAGTTAATTATTTATTTGAAAAAACTAAAGCTGGAATGAAAGCGACAGATGTTACCACTGGCAGAGTTTCTCAAATGAATAAAAAAGAAAGTAAGGGAATCGCAAACTTACTAGGGTCTACAGGTGGTCCAGAAACCATAAATCTATGTATGGATATTATGGATGAGAACATCAAGATTTTAGAAATATTAAAAGAGAAAAAAGGTAAAGTGCAAAAGATTCTTGCCTATAGTCCTTTTAGCTTTGATAATATTGCAACTTTTAGAATTGTTATATTAAAAGAAGAACAAGTAGGCGGAAGATCAATCACTAGAGAAGAAGAAATAGGTAAGGCTTTTGTCGGAAAAAAATTGACCGAATCCATAGCTAACATAAAAATATCCAAAGGCGAAAAAGAACTGTATCAGGCTATTCAAGCAAATGAAAAAATAAAATTTATAGTTAAAATTTAATATACCAAAATGAGAATACTAATAGTTATGTTTACTCTTTTAATAGCGATAGGATGTAGTAAAACTATAATTCCTTATCAAAGAACAGGAGAAGTAAATGCAGTAAGTCACGAAAATTCCATTGTAGTTTTGAGTAGTCAAGCACGCGGTGAGTCATTAGGTAAAGCTGCTTATCACGCAGAACGAAATGCTTTTGAAAATTTAATTTTTAAAGGAATACCAAACACAAACCAAGAATCTCCGATGATCCCAAATGAAACTAAAGCTATAAACGCGAATCCTTCTCTTTTTAAACAACTGCTAGAGAATCAAGGATACACAAAGTTTGTTATGGATTCTTACACCAACGGATCAAGTAATTCTGGAGGAGTACATATGATTGAGCAAATTATAAAAATAGACTTAAAAAGTTTGCGGAATTATCTACAAGCAGAAGGAGCTGCAAAAAAGTTTGGATTATAGCTTTGGATAGATTTTAAGATCAAATTAATATTTATAAACTGATAAACCTTATTATGAAAAATATACTATTTACTTTTTTAAGTATTTTCTTTTGTTTCAGCGCAATTGCTCAAGATGAAAAACCAACGATTCAACCAACGATAATGGCAATACCTTTTGCTAAGGAAGGTCAGAGTACACGCCAAATGTATGAATATAGTGAGTTGAATAGAATTGCCATTACTAAAGTAAAAGAAGCTTTTGATCAGCGTGGAGTAAATACCATTGATTTTAGAGCAAAGTTAAAGCAATTGCAAAATTCGGAAGCATTAACCGAAGACCAAGAATTATCTTTAAAGGATGAAGTTATCAAAATGTCGGGAGCAGATATTTATATAGAGGTAGAAGCCAATAGAGATTACAGTCCTTCAGGTAATAGTGTTACTTGTATTCTTACTGCTTATGATGCATTTTCTGGAGAATCACTAGCCAATAAAGTTTCTACTAGCCCAAGATTTAAGACTGATAATTATGAGAAATTAGCGCAGAAAGCAATCGAAGCAGAAATAGACAATTTATTAAATACTATCCAAGAGAAGTTTAATCTTATCATTGAAAATGGTAAAACAGTAACTATGGAAGTAGGAATTGAAATAGGATCAGATTTAGATCTGGATAGTGAAGTAGATGATAGTGGATATTATTTATCAGAGATTATTGAAGAGTGGGTAGAAGAAAATGCCTACAACAATTACTACCATATGCAAGGTTCTAGTGCAACTAAAATAGTTTTTGATCAAATAAAAGTGCCACTAAAAGATGAATCAGGAAAGAATTACCGAATCTCTAAATTCGTTATCCAACTAAGAAATTTCTTAAAAGAAAAGGGAGTAAAAGTAGACCGTACTATTACTGGATCTGCAATTACTATCACACTTTCTAGTTTATAAAATTATCCATATGAAATATATATTGACGCTTGGTTTTTTATTTTGTAGTTCATTCATTTTTTGTCAAGACTCAGGTCCTGCACTTTCACTAGGGAATATAAATATAGAAGATGATAGATATGCAGCTAAGTCTGTTAAAAGCAAATTAACCAGCAGACTAAAAAAAGATTTTTCAATAACAGAAGGTGCATTTTTTGTATTGACTACAAATGCTACTTTCGGTAAAATGCATGTTATCAATGGAATGGATAGTTACACAACTTCCGAAGTAGTAATGACATATAAGATTGATGCAGAGGGTGTCCAAAGCGAAGACATTGATTTAGTGATTAAGTGTAAAGGAAAATCTGAAAAAGATTTAAAATCTAAATTAGGAACTTCTATAATTAGAGATAGTAAACATTATGAAAAATTAGAAATGTTTATAAATTCTTTTATGGAAAAATCACTAACTAATTGTTCTACAGTTTCCACCATTGTACAAAAGCAATTAGATAAAAACGATTATATAAAAGCGTATTCCCTTTTGTCTTATTATGACATGATCCAAACTTGTGAAAGCGAGAAAGAAAAAATGGAAGAAGCCATTGTAAATAGCCATACCGAATATGCTTGTGCGTCAATTATTCAAGAAGCAGAAATATTGGCCAATAGTGGTAATGAATATAAAATGGATAAGGCAATCAATAAATTGTTGCTGATTCCACCAAACGCATCTTGTGCTAAAGAGGCAATTCGAATTGCCGAATTAGTAAATAAAAATGCTTTAGAATTAGGAAAAACCAAAGCCACAAAAATGAATGACAGAATTGTAATTAGGAATACAATGACTCAGGAAGACTGGCGTATATGGTACAGAGAAAACTATAGAAAATACTAACACAAAAGCCCGTCAAAATAAATTTGACGGGCTTTATTGTATTCCAATAGGATAATAATTATCCAAATAAGTTCTTCGCTTTATTTAACAAATCTCCAGCGTTTCCTCCAATAAGGTTTGTGATCTGGCTGATGTCAAAAGCACTATCTTCTTCTGCATTAGAAGAGAATTTTTCTTTTAATCCATTAACAAGATCTGATGCAGTAGATGCAGATTCTGCTGCTGCTTCTTCTGCGCCCATTCCTTTATTTTGTAGGATTTGGCTTAATTTACCTTGAATGTTTTCCATTATTCCTTCGCCACCTGCTGCACCACCTAGCAATGCAGTAATCTGGCTTAAGTCGCCACCTTTTAAGCTTTCTAACAATGCACCAGCACCTTCTGAAGCTGCTTCATTTGTAGCATCTGCATTTAGACTATTGCCACTCATTTTTTCTTGCAATTTTTGCATTGCAAGGTTTTTTAACTGTTCTAACATTTAAGATATTTTTTAGATTAACGTATATAATTATGACGGATTAAAAAATTTGTGTCACTTTTACAATATCCAATAGTTTATATTTAGCATTAATAAATCAATTATGTATAGAATTATATTGCCATTGTTGTTGTCATTTTTCATTCAGAATACTGCTATCGCTCTGAGTGTAGTTCCAGATGTTTCACTTTTCGGATGTGGAAATACATCTGTTACCTTTACTTTTGATTGTGGATTTACTGGTTCAGTATTTATTGCCAATAGTCTCCCAACAGGTGTAACATTGAGTAATGTGCCTTACTCTTCACCTCCATTTATTGATATAACTTCTGGAACAGTCAGCTTTGATATTGATATAAATTTGATAGGATCAGCAGGTAGTTTTGATATTGACTTTTTTGTTATTAGTTCAAATTTATCATGTGCAGCTATAAATGAGGTTGCCACTGCTGTCATTAATTATAACTGTATATATCCAGAAAACAATGAATGCAATAGTGCATTGCCTGTAGAAGTTACATCAATGTCGTGTACAACCTTGAATTTTAATACATTAAATGGAACCTCCTCTGGCAATCCACCGAGTTGTACTTCTGGAACAATAGCTACTTGGGGAGATTTATGGTACTCATTCTATGCAACCGACACTTCTATAGAAATAGAATTGAATAGTGGACCCGGAGTTCTAGCTTATTATGCAATTTATGAAGGCTGCCCTGACAATGGCGGGAATGAGTTGCAATGTGGTCAGATTGTAAATATTACTGCACCTACAAATGCGATTTTTACTGGACTTACAACAAATGAAGAATATCACCTACAGATACTGTACAACCAAGGATTGAATGGTCAAGATATGGAATTTTGTCTTTTTAGTAATGCGATAGATTTACCGTGTCCATACGAAACCGTAGTGTCTAATATAGGTCCTAATATGCCTAACAATAATTATACTGCAAGCCAAATTATTGAATCCAGCGGAACTACAACAGTAAATGCTGGAGGAGCTATTTATGATGCTGGCGAATGTGTTGTGTTAAATCAAGGATTTGAATGTACAGAAAATTTTGAAGCGAAAATAGGTGGATGTACGCCATAAGTTTTGATCGTAAAACAGAGTCCTGAAAAAGTACACTTTTAAAAAGAAATAGCGTATCAAATACACATTGATACGCTATTTTTCTTGTGATGAATATTGGACTATCTCAACAATGAAATATCTCCACTTTCAATGCCAACATTTCCATTTAAATCAACATGCTCTATCACATAAACGTATACTCCAGGTAATGCATCTTGTCCTCTAAAAGTTCCATCCCAACCCAAAACTGGATCATTAGGAACAATGTTCCCTATAGTATTAAATACCAATTCTCCCCAACGATCGTAAATTCTAAAACTGGTTATGGTAACGATATTATCATCAGAAAACATCGTGAAGTATTGGTTCTCTCCTTGAATGTCTGGAGTAAATACCGTAGGAATGTATATGTCGATAATATTTTGGATTGTTACCCTTATCGTTGTAACAGCACTACATCCATTTTCATCTATTATGGTAACCATGTAATCTTGAGATGTTTCTGGACTCAATACTATTCCTGTTAAACAATCTGTACATGATACACCTTCTTCGTTATCCCATATGATAGTATAATTACTTTCTTCAGAAATATTGGTAATAAGATTTACTACATCTTCTTCGTCATTGGCAAAAATAAAACTATTAGGGTCAGCTTGTACAGAAACTTCATTCCCTTCTGGTAATTCAAATGACTCAGCATATACACATCCGTTACTATCCGTTACTTGAATATCATATGTTCCTGCTGATAAATTATTGAAAGTACTAGCATTGCTATTGATGCCATTAATGGTATATTCGTATGGACCAACTCCTCCAAAAGTTTCATTAATTACAATTTCTCCATCTTCATAAGAACCACATGGCGGGATAGCCAATTCAAAATCAAAACCAAATGGTTGGTCTCCCAATAGTTCTACATTTACACTATCTGTTGCTATACATCCATTTGCATTATCAATTGCAGTTATGAAATACATGCCTGGTTGATTGAAAGTTGGATTTAGGTCATCGCTTGCATTGTTTATTGAGCTGCCATCTAATGTCCAACTTACCGAAACATCATTACTAGATGCACTTATTATCGAAGCACTTAATTGTGTTCCACTGCCATCACAAGGTAATAAACCATCTTGTCCAGCATCTACTTCTGGTTCTGTAGTATTTTCTGTTACGGTAATAGATTCTATCACTTCACAACCACTTACAATATCTGTATTTTGAAGGAAATAGACACCTGGTTCTTCCACCTCTAGGATAGTAGTATTTGCATTGACAATAGGGTTCATATTTTCGTCAAACCATTGTTGTACAATACTATCTCCTACAACAGTTTCTTGTGATGCATCAATGATAACTGATTGATTATTACAATTTAATTGTAATGGTTGTTCAAATGTGACCGCAGGGAAGTCTTCGCCACTAGTTATATTTTCAACAGCCATAGAACTACAAAGTGTGAATGTGTCTAACGCAATAAGCGTAACGTCCGCCGTATTAGAAATCTCAATAGTTAATTCATTAGGTAAAATATAATCGTCAATTTCCCAACTATAGACTATTCCCGGTTGAGGATCATCCACAGATAAGAAAACGCTCTCTACACTACAGTCAATAATGTTACTAGGATCTACAGAAATTAGCGCAAGAGGAGGATCTTGATTTGCTTCTACAAAATAATTAGCAGTATCCTCACAATCTAATACCAAGTCTGTAACTACCATTGTGTACATTCCTGGATCCATAACCATAAGCTCAGGAGTATTGCCAATAGGATTTCCATTTTCATCAAACCATTCAATCGTAAAGTCAGGACCTACTGAAGTATTTCCGCCACCTAAAACAACGGTTAAAGTTTCACAAGTTAGGATTCCTGAGCCGATATCAGCTATTGCACCACAACCACAATTAGGAGGATTAATTTCATAATTGCCTTCACAAGTTGTAATGCTGTTTGATACAAATATAGATACAGTTATTGAAGTGTCAATTTGTAATATTGAGAAAGTGCCATCGTTATTGTCGACTACATCAAGTTCGTTATTGTTTGCTTCGAAAACATCTCCGTCAGAACTAAATGTTATATCATAAGTAAGTCCATCATCAGCACAATTTGTATTAATCACTTGTACGTCAGGAATAGGGTCTTGCGTTACTTGCATTTCAGTAGAACCAATACAGCCATTAATGTCAGTAACAGTGACTGCATATAAATCAGGTGTATCAGTTATAATCGTTGGAGTCTGTTCACCATTGCTCCATTCATAGCTTAAGAATGATCCATCAAGAGAAAGCGTAGTTTCTTGACCAGGACAAATACCAAAGTCACCAACTATTTGAGGAGAAGGTAAATCGAAAACCATAACTTCTACAGACCCAGAACCAGAACAACCACTAGCGTCAGTGACAAGTAAAGTGTATGTTCCACCTTCAGTAATTTCTATTTCTTGAGTGTCAAAAGTTCCATTAGGGCTAGTCCAACTCCAAGATGAAAATTCACCACCATTAAGTGTTCCTGTTTCGCCGATACAGAAACTTAAATCTCCAGTAATCGAAGGAGATAAGGAACTTTCTTCAGTAACTGTTACAGTACTGCTACTGGTACAATTGTTTTGATCAGTTACCGTAACGGTGTATTCACCTTCTGTGTCGACTAAAATAGTTTGTGTCATATCTCCTGTAGACCAACTCCAAGCAATATACTCGTCTCCACCATCAAGGGTAGTGGAAGAATTAGTACAAAAAGAAGTAGATCCCCCGATGAGATTAGGATTTACGACATAGTTTGTGATATTGATCGCAGAACTTCCGGTACAACCAAATTGGTCCGTAACAGTAAGTTCATATAAACCAATGATGTCAGTAGTAATAGAAGCAGTACTTTCGCCATTGCTCCAAGCATAATCGTTATAAATATCTTCGACAGATAAATCAATATTACCTTCTGGACAGAACTGATTACCACCATCAATAGTAATTGTTGGGTTTTGATGCAGTGTAACAGAGAAGTCAGTAACACCAGTACAACCATTGGCATCAGTAACGGTAACTTCATATGTTCCAGTTTCGGTAACGATCAAACTAGGCGTTAGGTCTTGCGTGCTCCACTCGTAACTACTATAGTCTTGATCTAAAGTAAGCGTAGTAAAAGCATCTTGACAAATGTCATTGTCTCCACTAATTGTAGGCATAGGCACTGCATTTAATCCTAGATCAAAAGACCCGTTACCGATACATCCATCATCATCAGTAACGGTAACCATATATGTTCCAGGAGTACTGGCATCAATGGTGGGTGTGTCAAAAGTATTTCCATCAGGATCTTCCCAATTGTACATTCCAAAATTTCCAACAGAAAGTGTTGAGCTTCCTCCGGGGCAAATATTTGGTTGGCCTAATACATTGATAGATAAAGTTGTTTCCTCTGTTACATTTACTGCTGTTGAAGAACTGCAACCATTGGCATCAGTGACACTAACAGAAATCATTCCTTCAGTATTTACTTCTATAATCTGAGTAGATTCACTAGTAGACCAACTCCAATTTGAAAAATCTGATCCTGCATCTAGCGTTGTAGAAGATCCCACACAAAAAGTGATAGATCCAAGAATTTCTACTTGTTCAGGATTGAAAACATTTATTGTTGTAGTGGCAGTGCCAGTACATCCTAAGTTGTCAGTAACTGTGATGGTATATGTTCCTGCAGCGTTAATGGTATTTTCTTGAGTATTAATATTGTTACTCCATTCGTAAGCATCATACGCATTCATGGTAGAGATTGTAATCGATTCTCCTTGACAAAAATCCATAACACCAGTAATTATAGGAGATGGTGCAGATTGAGCATTGGTTGTAACAGTTGAGCTAGCAGTACAACCATTATTATCAGTAACAGTAACTGAGTAATTGTCATTATCTAATACTTGAATAGAAGATCCATTTGCCTCATTAGACCATTCATAGCTTTGCCAATTTCCAGTTGCTTCAAGCGTAGTAAAAGTACCTTCGCAAAATTCCAACATTCCAGAAATTTCGACAAGTTCTGGTGTTGCATCAGTAATGGTTATTTCAGTAGATCCCGAGCAACCAGAAATATCGGTAACATTTACAGAGTATGTTCCGGCTGTATTTACTTCAAGTGTTTGACCAGTTGAATTATCGCTCCACTCGTATTCACTGAAACCTGTTCCTGCATCTAGGATGATAGACTGATTAGGACAGATAACAGTAGGTCCTGAAATACTAGGGTTTAAAGAACTTTGTAAACTTACTTCGATAGAAGCAGTACCTTCACATCCATTTTCATTGGTAACTGTGACGGTATAAGTACCTTCAGCATCTGCGTTAATTGACTGTGTATTTTCAGCATTTGACCACGCATAGCTTTCCCAATCTCCAGCGCTTAAAGTAGTAAATCCTCCAGGACAGAAACTGCTAGAGCCTTCTATGTTAACATCCACGGCGGCCAATTCTGAAATTTCGATTGAGGTAACTCCAGTACAACCATCAAAATCAGTTACGGTGACAAAATATTGTCCAGCTTCATTTACAGTTATACTAGTTGCTTGACCGCCTGAAGACCATTCATAAAGGTCATAAGATTCAGTGGTTTCTAAATCCACATCAGAGCCATTACAAAACTCTCCATCGATGATAATTTCTGGTTCAGGTAATAGTAGAAATTCAACATCAATACTTGCATAAGAAATACACCCATTTTCATCAGTAAGGGTAACGCTATATTCGCCATTGAAAGTAATAATATTGTCTTGCGTATTAGCGCCATTACTCCATTCATAACTGTCAAAATCAGGACCTGCATCAAGAATGGCAGTTTCGTTTTCACAGAATAGGCCACTGCCTAGATCAGGAGCTTCGGTAGGAAATACTTCAGTTACAATAAAAGCAGAAGTACCTTGACAACCAGAATCATCAGTTACGGTAACGATATATTCGTCTCCGCCAAAAACTTCAATGCTAGAAGAAGTAGATCCTTCATTCCATTCATATTCATCAAAACCAGATCCTACATCTAATATTGTAGAATTTCCAACACAAAGAATTTCTTCTCCAGTTATGATAGGAAATAATTCATTTTCGATGGTTACTTCAATTTCAGTAGAAGTGGTACAGCCGTTTTCATCAGTTACGGTAACTGAGTAAAAATCAGGAGTTGAGACTTCAATTTCTGAAAGCGTTGAACCTACTGACCAATTGTATTCTTCATAATCATCTGCGACGCCAAGTGTAGTACTAGAATTTGGGCAGAACGAAGTAGATCCAGTGATGGTTGTTGGCGGTATATCTCCAACAGTAATTACTTGAATGTGGTCAAGAATGTTTCCGCAATTTGATTCATATTCCCAAGTTAATGTTAGTTGATCACCAGGTTGATCTAGTGCGCCATTCTCTTCAGGGCTTATTAACCCTTCTTCCAGACAACCAGGATTAGTTACTAGATTAGAATAAGAGAGGTCTAAAAATGCGGGAGGATCTTCACCACAATCTATGGTAATATCCACAGGTAAAGAAGAAGTCCATTGAGGTCTAGGAATGGCAGAAACCGTAATTTCTTGTGAGTGGGAGATGGCATTTCCGCAATCGTCCATAGCTTCCCAAGTTCTAATGATGGTACCTCCATCGCAATCATCAATAATTCCATCATCAAGTGGACTTACGAACCCTCCAGGTGCACAATTATCCGTCCATTCTAAATCCATAGGAGCTGGTACATCAGTAAAGCAATCAAAGATTACATCAGTAGGCATATTTACAAAAACAGGATCTTCTAAATCTTGAACAGAAATGGTTATAGCATGGAAAAGACCATTTAAACATATGCTAGGGTCTTCATCTAAAGTCCAGGAATATATTTTTTCATCACCGCAAGTGATTAAATCCCCACCTTCATCAAAACCTAAAACAAATCCTGATTCAGCACAGCTACCTGTATTAGTGTTAGCGTAATTTAAGTCAATTAAGGTAGGGGCATTTTCGTCACAATTTATAGTAATGTCAACGGGTAAAATGTCAGTCCAATCAACTTGTGATTTAGGTCTTATTTCAATTAATTGAGATTCAGTAGTCGTATTACCACAATCGTCAGTTATTTCCCAGGTTCTGGTTATAGAACCACCATTACAATCTATGTCAAAAGAAGAAGGGTCTTCTGTTCCAGAAACTGTTCCACCAGCAGAGCAATTGTCTATCCAATTTAATTCTGGAATAGTAGCAGGAATGTCTAGATAACATTCTACAATAATATTGCTTGGTACATTGAGTATTTCTGGTTCTTCATCATCGGTAACAGTAATGGTTTGTGTTAGAATTTCGCTTAAGTTTCCACAAACATCTTCAGCTTGCCATGATCTTTCAATAGTATATGGACATCCATCTGCAGAATTATTAATTTCTTCAATGAAGTTTACTATTGGATTGAGGTCACAATTGTCGATGGCAGTAGCAGTACCTAAAGGAGGGACACTATTACAATCTACAGTTTCATCATCAGGAATGGTCAATTCTGGTGCTTCAGTATCTGGGAGATACATAAAGCTAGTAGAAGTAATTGCTTCATTGTTACAATCATCTGTTGCTGTCCAAGTGAAAGTAACAGCGTATCCATTACAGATGTCTTCAGGATCAGAAGTTACTTCTGTAGTAATTTCAATATCGTCATCGCAGTCATCAGAAGCATTCAATGTTTCAGGAGTAGGTTCAGGATCTCCACAATTTAAGTCACCGATGGTTGAAGGTTCATTGTCAAAAGTTGGCCCTTCGGTATCTGGTAAGACATTAAAAGTGATGGTTGTTTCAGCCATTTTACCACAGTCATCCGTTGCCGTCCATCTATAGGTAATACTATATCCGCCACACAAATCTACGATAAAATCATCCACAGTTGCCTCTACGGTAATGTCAGCAGTACAGTCGTCAGAAGCCGTTAATTCTTCTTGATTAGGCAGCGGATCAGTACAGTTGATATCAGCAATAGGAGCAGGAAGATTATCAAACACAGGATCTTCTAAGTCACCATTCACATTAAATGTTTGGCTAACTTCATCAGTGTTTCCACAATCATCCATTGCAATCCATCTATATGTTACTTGATAACCATTGCAAGGATTTTCTACAAAATTATCAACAGAAGCGGTAACAGTAATGTCAGATGTACAATCATCTGTTGCAGACAATTCTTCTTGATTAGGCAATGGTTCAGTACATAAAACATCATCTATTGTATTAGGAGTATCAATAACAGGGTTTTCGGTATCTGCCGTTATGGTAATGGTTTGTACGATAGGTCCGGTAGAATTTCCACAAGCATCAATAGCTTCATAAGTCCTAGTAATGATAATATCGGCCGAGCAACCATCGCCGCTTTGATCTTCGACAGGGGTGATATTTTGCGGAAAGTTAGGATCACAGTCGTCAGTTGCCATAATATCTTCAGCAGGAGGAATAGGATCAGTACAACTTAAAGTTACATCCATAAGATTAGACATATCTAATATTGGCGCATCCATATCAGCAGCAATAATGATGGTTTGGACGAGAGGTGGAGAAGAAACATTTCCACAATCGTCCATAGCTTCATAAGTTCTAGTAATAATAATGTCGGCAGAGCAACCATCACCATTTTGATTTACGATAGGGGTAACCGTTTGCGGGAAGTTCTGATCGCAATCGTCAGTAGCTGTTAGGTCAACAGGATCAGGGATGTCATCAGTACAGCTAAGTACGA
>JAHDBF010000124.1:8021-11289 GCA_020630525.1 Saprospiraceae bacterium | reverse complement strand
CGAGTCCATCCATGTTTACCTAAAAACTTCTCACCATCAGCAGCCGCAGGATCTTCCAATAATGTACCCATAGAGTCATTCCATCTATTCAAGTATCCAAACAATGCCACTACACCAGTTATCTCCACAATCTCACCATCATCCCAATGCTCCCTTAAGTTGTCAGCTATCTCATCCGTTACTGCATTTGGAACTGATGACGCTGCAACAGCAAAATCAAAAACAGCACGCTCTGCTTCACTAAACGCAGGATATGTTTTATAGTCCCAGATGTTGTTTAGCTTATCTTGTTCTGAACCGTAACGCTCCGCAGCTCTGATGGCATGTGCTTCACAATATCTGCACCCTGTTGTCATACTAGAAATATAGGCAAGTAATCTTTTCAATGCACTAGTCACACGTCCTTTATTCTCCATAACAGATTGATTCATCTCAAGAAAAGCAGCTGCTATCCTAGGTCTGTGCATCATAGTAAAAAGACTATTGGGAGTAAAGCCTAAAGTCTCATCATAAAAGGCAGCCATTTCCGCGGCTTCTTTATTCGCATTTTTATCTATTGGGGAAACTAATGGTTTTTTCATATTATATATTTTTTATATATGTTTTATTTCTTTTTAAATATGATTTGGCTGGTAACTACTTTTCTTTCTTCATCCATCACTACTACTAAATAATTTCCAGAATGCAATTGTTCAATATTGATCTTTGTATTTGTGTTAATCTTGTTTTGAGATTGAATCAATTTACCTTGAAGGTTATAAAGTCTAATCTGCAAATTAACACTAGCCAATTCATCAGATTGCAATAGAATAAATTCATTAGCGGGATTAGGTATTATATTGACTTCAAGTTCTCTATATGCATCATCAATACTAGAAGTCATATTCGCTAGCCCATCACAATCTTCATCTATTTCATTATCTAAGATTTCTGCTGCATTTGGGTTTATCGATGGATCCTCGTCATTACAATCATCTACTAAATCGAATCCATCTTGATCGAGATCATCATCTAAAGTCAACGGATCACAATCATCATCAAATCCATTGTAAGGGATTTCTTCTAAACCTGGATTTACCATTGCATTGGAATCATCACAATCTTCGTCAACTCCATATCCATCATTATCCTCATCAATTAAAAATTCACAACTGTTGTCATCACAATTTGCCATAGGATTATAGTTAATTGCATTTTCATCTGTGCAACCAAAAATAGATTCTACTATTTCGCACTCACAATTTTCTGTATTCCAAAACTCAATTCCGTTTGTGCAATCTCCATCATCTTCACAAGGAACAGGCGCCACACTTGGTAAACATTCACAATTGTCAAAATCCCAAAATTCTACTCCATTTGTACAATCTCCGTCATCACAGTTTCCTGGATCATCGTTAGAGATGCAACTGCCATCATCACAGTTAGCATTGGGATTATAATTACAAGAATTTGGATCAATACAACCAAGGACAACTATTATCTCAAGATCACATTCACAAGTCACTTCATTCCAAATTTCTAGATCACCTATTGTACAATCAACATTACATGTTCCTGGATCAGGACAAGGAAGTATACAACTACCGTCATCACAGTTTGCATTGGGATCGTAGTTTTCTGCGTTTGGGTTTATACAACCAAAAATAGACACCACAGTAACTACACACTCACAATTATCAGCATCCCAAGATTCAACATCTCCAATTGTGCAATCCGTGTTACATGTTCCAGGATCAGGACAATCAAAAACACAAGAACCATCATCACAGGAAGCATTAGGATTATAGTTTGTTGCACTTGGATCTGTACATCCAAATGCAGGATCCGCAACAAGACAGACACATAATTCTTCGTCCCAAAATTCGATGCCATTCGTACAAACATTATCATCTTTGCAAGGTGATGGAGGAATACCTAAGTCACACTCACAATTAATAACATTCCAAGTTTCTACCCCATTTGCACATATCCCATCATTACAAAAATCATCTGTAGTATTTGGATTAATTTGTGCATTTGTATCATCACAATCTTCATCAGAATTAAATCCATCTTGATCTTCATCTATGATTGAGATAATTCCGTCACAATTCTCATCAACATTATTATTTTCTATTTCAATCGCTCCAGGATTAATATTTGGATCATTATCATCGCAATCTTCATCTGCACCAAATCCATCTCCATCATTATCTGGAATAATGGAAAAATTAAAATCAGAAACGATGGGTAAATGATCTGAGGCAATAGTACTTGTATTTCTTTCTAAATTATACTCAACCAAAATACTTTGATCTAATCCTTCTGTAGAAAATGCAAAAGTATTTTCTAGTTTCATCACAGAACCCGTATAAAATATATAATCTAATTTTCCTGGATCGTATCCACCATTGGGATTTATCCAAGTATAATTAAATGGCAAACCTATAGTGTATGGGTTACTATCTTCCAACATTCCTCCATCAACATCTGGACCAAAATCTGAACCATAAGTGGTTTCGTCAACAATGTCTCCGTTTATCATCGAATGCACATTCTGGCTTAATCCCACCATATTAGTATCTCCTAAAATAAGTGTTGCTGCATCATCAGGATATACAAATCCCAATCCATCTTTATCACGTAACTCACTTAGTATACGATCAATTTCTTCTTGTCTTCTTTCGTCATTATCACAACATGGAAAGTGCACATTAAATATTACCAATGGAGTTTGATCTTCTAAATAAACCAAAAAAGCTGCATTTCCATCCACAGGAGAAGAAGCTTCTATTTGTGTTTTTGAAAACAAGTGCACATCTGATATTGGATTTGAGTGATGCCAGTTTCCATTTTCAATTGGCAAAATTTCATCAAGAATATCTGCTACTTCACCAGAGTCATGATCATAAATTTCTTGATAGGCAATTATATCAGGGTCTAATATTGAAAGTAATTTCTTTTGTGCAGCTCCTGCAGTGGGATCAAACAATCGGTCGTTAAATGAATTATAACTTACCACTCTTAGATATGAATCATCAGCTTTCAGCAAATCATATTCTTTAGCTTCAAAAACAATTGAATTATCAAATTCATAACTTATCCCTCCAGAAAAATTTGGAATACGATCATTGTCATCGTTTTTTACCATCACGTTAATTTGCCCATCTAAAAACAAATCTCCATCTTCTCCAGAAATATTTCTTGCAATAGAAAACTCAAAAGAAGTAGATGTAACAGTAGGCGCAGATACCAATCCTAAAGGGAAATGATTCACTGATTCAGAACC
>JAHDBF010000124.1:1172-7921 GCA_020630525.1 Saprospiraceae bacterium | reverse complement strand
AGATCACAAGATAATTAATAGATTCAATCATATATTACAATATCAAATATATTTTAAGTCGTAAAAACATGAAAAATAACAATTTTAAAAAACCTTTTTCGCTTAAACATAGGCTTAGGAGTTTCAAATACGCCAGTGATGGATTGATATATTTTTTTCGATTTGAACACAATGCGAAAATCCATTTATCTATGACCCTTATTGCCATTTTATTGGCTACTACCCTTTCAGTTTCATCTATAGAATGGTGTCTAATCTTAATCTGCATTGCAATAGTTCTGTCTGCTGAGGCATTCAATACTGCAATAGAACAAATGGCAAATTCTATAACTTTAGAAATTAAACCAGAAATAAAAATTATCAAAGATGTAGCCGCAGGAGCAGTTTTAATTTCTGCAATTTTCAGCTTACTCATTGGAGCGATTATATTTGTACCAAAGCTTATATCTTTAATTTAATTATATTAAATTTTTTATCATATGATTATTCGTGACTTATTTTCAGAACAAGGACTATCGGAAACCATAGCAAGAGTTAACAAACTTACTCCGAATACAAAAGCGGCGTGGGGAACTATGAATGTAGCACAAATGCTAGCACATGTAAACGTTACATACGATATGGCATTCACTGATAAATATCCTAAACCAAATGCATTTTTAAGATTTATTCTTAAACTAGCAGTTAAAAAATCTGTGGTTGGACCAAAACCATATATAAAAAATCAAGGCACCGCACCTCAATTTGTTATAAAAGGAGAAAGAGATTTTGAAAGAGAGAAGAAAATACTAGTTGATTATCTTATTAAGACGCAACAACTAGGCTCAGCACATTTTGAAAATAAAGAATATCGTTCGTTTGGCCAGTTAACTTCAAATGAATGGAATATCCTTTTTTCTAAACATTTAGATCACCATCTTACCCAATTTGGGGTATAAAACATATTATTCTATATATTAACATAAATAAAAAGCCAATACCTTCATTTTGGATTAACCAAATAAGCCCATATTTATCATTTAATAATTGTTGATATTTAGCTAATTTTACAGATTGCAGCATTTATGTTGTAATAATAATTTGGTAAATTAAATTTATGAATGATAATAAGTACATCCTTCGTGCTATTGAGTTAGCACGTCAAGGAATGGAATCTAATAATGGTGGTCCGTTCGGTGCAATCATAGTTAACGATAAAGGAGAAATAATCGGAGAGGGCAACAACAGAGTTACCTCTACCAATGACCCAACTGCGCATGCTGAAGTAGTAGCGATCAGAGATGCTTGTAAAAACATCAATGATTTTCAACTCGAAAATTGCACAATTTATACTTCATGCGAACCATGCCCAATGTGCTTAGGTGCAATTTATTGGGCGCGTCCAGCTAGAATTGTATATGCTTGCGATAGAAAAGATGCTGCTGATATCGGTTTTGACGATGATCACATTTACAAAGAAATACCACTACCTATTAATGAAAGACAAATCCCAACAGATCAATTGTGTAGAATAGAAGGTGTAGAAGTTTTCAAATCTTGGGCTGCCAAATCCGACAAAACAGAATACTAAAGTGTTTAACTTATGATCGAATTTATTCTTAACGACAAGAAGATATCAACTAAGGAAAATCTTGGAATGGCGACCTTGGACTACATCAGAAAAGTGCGCCATCTGAAAGGTTCTAAATTGGTATGTAAAGAAGGAGAATGTGGTGCATGTTCAGTATTGATTGGAACGCTAAAAGATGGTAAGCTTCACTATCAATCTATGACATCATGTATCATGCCTCTTGCTAACGCACATGGTAAACATATTGTGACTATCGAAGGATTAAATTTTGAAGATAAATTATCACCTGTTCAAAAAGCAATGGTTGATGAATTTGGAACCCAATGTGGATTTTGCACTCCAGGTTTTGTTGTCTCGTTAAGTGGATATTTATTAACTACGAATAAACCATCAAAAGAAGGAATTATTGCTGCCATTGATGGAAATATTTGTAGATGCACAGGTTACAAAAGTATCGAACGCGCAACGGATAGAATATTAACGGAATTAGTACAATCAATACAATCCTTCACAGTTCAAGAACTAGTTGATAATCATTTTATTCCAGCTCATTTTTCAAATATTAAAAATAGATTACAACAAATTTCAACTGATATTGAAAGAAAAGAAGACAACAAAATAATTGGTGGAGGAACTGACTTATACGTACAGCGTCCTTTTGAAATGTACGAAGCAGAAGTAAAACCTATTTATGACGATCCAGAATTAAACAAGATTGAAATAATAGATGGCATTTGTACTTTTGGCGCTTCGCTTACAATGGGAGACCTAGGTAGATCTAAAATATTTTCCACTGCATTACCAAACTCAGCATACATTTTTAAATTGTTGAGTTCTACCCAAATTAGAAACATGGCAACAATAGGAGGCAATCTTGTAAATGCCTCTCCTATTGGAGATTTTACGATTTTATTATTAGGATTAGATAGTAATATTTTAATAAGCGATGGACGTAATGAAAGACAAATTTCTCTCAAAGATTTCTATCAAGGATATAAAGTAATTGACTTGAAAGAAAAGGAATATATAAAAGAAATCTCATTTAAAATACCAAATAAAAATTCGACCTTTCATTTTGAAAAAATAAGCCAAAGAAAATACTTTGATATAGCAACAGTAAATTTCTCATCGCATATAGAAATTGAAAATAACGTAGTCGTATCCGCTTCTTTAGCTATAGGGGGCGTTGGACCTATCCCAATGTATTTACATAACTTGGCAAAACATTTAATAGGCAAAACACTTAATACAAATCTAATAGAATCAAGTTTTAAGATTTTACAAGATGAAATATCACCTATAAGCGATGCCAGAGGTTCTGCAACATATAAGAGACTATTGGCAAGGCAATTATTATTGGCCCAATTTCTAAATATTGAACCTAACATCTATTCAATAAAAAAATTAGTATCAGCGTAATGAATAATATAGAAAAAGCAAAAAAATCTGATACTTATAGTGTGGACGCACACCTCCACGTTACTGGCAAGACTAAATATCTAGATGATCTACCAGAATTACAAGGGACGCTTTTTGCAAAAGTCCACTATGCTAAAATTGCTCATGGTAAAATCAAAAATTACAACCTAGAAAAAGCATTAAATATCGAAGGGATTGTAAAGATCGTAACGTACAAAGACATCCCGGGAGAAAACCAAATTGGAGGTATAATTCCTGATGAAGAATTGCTTGCAACAGATGAAGTTCATTTTATCGGAATGCCAATATTTATTATCGTTGCAGAATCAGAGATTGCAGCACATAAAGCAGATAAATTAATCGAGATAGATATTGAAGAAAAAGAAATAATTACTGACCCTATAGATGCTTACAAAAAAAATCAGTTTCTTTCTAGCCCAATAAAATTTGCTCTTGGAGACACTGAAAATGCTTTCAACAATTGTGAATACGTCTTTGAAGGAACAGCAAATTCTGGAGGACAAGAACATGTATACTTAGAAACGCAAGGGGCGTATGCGATACCAAACGCAGATGGTAGTTTTTTAATCTACAGTTCAACACAAGGACCGACTGCCGTACAAAGAACAGTAGCAAGAGTACTGGGCTTATCTATGAATAAAATAGAAGTAGATGTAAATAGAATAGGAGGAGGTTTTGGAGGAAAAGAAGACCAAGCATCACCGTGGGCTGCCATGGTAGCAGTAAGTGCTTTCTTGACAAATAGACCAGTAAAATATATTCTCGAAAGAGGAGAAGATTTACAAATGACTGGAAAGAGGCATCCCTACAAAAGCAACTACAAAATTGGACTTAACAAAGAAGGTAAGATAATCGCATACCAAGCCAGTTACTTTCAAAATGGAGGTGCTTCAGCAGATCTTTCTCCAGCAGTATTAGAACGTACTTTATTTCATGGCACAAATGCTTACTTTATTCCAAACGTAGAAATAAATGCATTTTCTTGCAAAACAAATATTCCTCCTAACACAGCCTTCCGAGGATTTGGTGGACCACAAGGCATGTTTGTGATAGAGGCAGCAATACATCATGCTGCAAAAGAAATGAAAGTTTCCCCAATAGAAATCCAAGAAAAAAATTTACTATTCGAAAAAGCAGAATTTTCATATGGGCAACTGACAGAAGATTGTGAAGCACAAAGATGTTGGGATCAAGCAAAAGAGAAATATAACTTAGAAGATAAAAGAAAAAAAGTTGAAACTTTCAACAATGAAAACGATACTGTAAAAAAGGGATTGGCTGTCATGCCAATTTGTTTTGGAATCTCATTCACCAATACTCCAATGAACAACGCTAGAGCATTGATTCATGTATACAGTGATGGCAGTGTCGGCATAAGTACAGGAGCGGTAGAAATGGGACAAGGCGTAAGTTCCAAAATGATTCAAGTGGCTGCGCAAAGTTTTGGCTTATCAGAAGATCAGATAAAATTAGAATCAACGAATACGACTAGAGTTGCCAATACCTCTCCTACCGCTGCAAGTGCAACTGCAGATTTAAATGGAAAAGCACTGCAAGATGGTTGTGATCAAATTAAGAAAAGGCTTAGCGACTTTTTTAATAAACATTGGGAAATTACCTCAAATGACCATGCTTCCTTTTTGGATAATAAAATTTCAATTGGATCACAATCAATAGATTGGACAGAAGCGATAGGCATAGCATTTTTACATAGAATAAATTTATCAGCAAAAGGACATTACGCTACTCCTAGAATTAATTTCAATAAAGAAACTGGCAAAGGACATCCATTTGCTTATCATGTATATGGCACTGCGATTTTTGAATGTACTGTAGATTGTTTAAGAGGCAATTATGAAATCGACTCCGTAGAATTGGTACATGATTTTGGTTCAAGTATGAATAAAGAAATTGACTTAGGGCAAATAGAAGGTGGCATGGTGCAAGGCATTGGATGGATGACAATGGAAGAATTAATCTATGATGAAAAAGGTAGATTGAAATCTGGAAATCTCGCCAATTATAAAATTCCTGATATATATTCTGTTCCTAAAACAGTATCCGTCCAGTACTTAGATACAAAAGGCGCGGAATTGGCAATCCTAAGATCTAAAGCTGTCGGAGAACCGCCACTTATGTATGGAATCGGTGCTTACTTCGCCATCAATAATGCAATACTAGCTTTTAATCCGAATGCCAACGTACCCTATGATGCGCCGATGACAACAGAAAAAGTTTTGATAGGATTATATAGCTAATATGACAGAAGGAAAAATAACAAAAATATTTAGCGATCGGGTGTATTACAGAGGTGACTTTTGCTGTAAAACAATAACCATAAAGGACGATACAATAATTGACATTTCTGATGACATAGATCCTGAAGCCATTGATTACGCGCTTAGTATAATTATGCCAGGAATCGTCGATACGCATGTACACATAAATGAACCTGGAAGGACAGCATGGGAAGGTTTTAAAACGGCAACAACAGCTGCAGCTTTTGGTGGCATCACTACTATTGTTGATATGCCATTAAATTCAAGCCCAGTTACCATTAATAAAGAAAATTTTCAGAAAAAAATTGAGGCGACAAAAGGAAAACTAAATGTAAACTGTGGTTTTTGGGGAGGATCTATTGGCCAAGATTTATCAGATATTGATGACTTATTAAAAGCAGGATGTTTAGGTATTAAAGTTTTTATTTCGGATTCTGGATTAGAAGAATTTCCCAATATATCTATTGATGATTTAGATACATTAATGGAGCATTGCGCAAAAAAAGACGCAATCGTTTTAGCGCATTGTGAATTGGATACACTCGATGCACCAAAATGTAATGGAAATTTAAGCTCGTACCAAAACTATTTAAATTCTCGCCCAAAAGAATGGGAAAACGAAGCAGTGAAAATTTTTACAAACTTAAGTGAAAAACACAATTGCAAAGCACATATAGTGCATTTAGCTAGTGACGAAATAATACCTTGGATCCAGCAAAAACAGAATCAAGGAACGCCGATTACCGTTGAAACTTGTGCACATTATATCTATTTTGAAGCCAGCAAAATCAAAGATGGGAATACACTGTTAAAATGTGCCCCACCGATAAGAGATGAAAAAAATCGTAGAGGTCTCGTAAATGGAATAAAGAAAAATGTAATTGACTTTATCACCACAGACCACTCTCCTGCTCCACCAAACCTTAAGGAAACAATATCTGGAGATTTTTCAAAAGCCTGGGGTGGAATTGCAGGTCTTCAATTTTTACTTCCAGCAAGTTGGACATATCTCAAAGGAGACTTAACGCCAGAAGAATTCATTCCACTATTAACTTCGCGTCCTGCTAATTTTCTACATTTACAAAAAAGAGGAAGTATTGAAATCGGCAATAAAGCAGATTTTTGTATTTGGGATCCAGAAGAAGAATTTATAGTCACGGAAGATATCATCCAACACAAACACAAAGCTTCTCCTTATCTCAATGAAAAACTTTTTGGAACCATTACTGCAACTTATGTTAATGGGGTTTGTGTTTATGAAAACGGAAAATTAATTGAAAGTAATAAAGGAGAACTTATTTTGAGATCCAATAATGAAGACGCATGACAGGAATGGAGATAATATTGGCTTTTCTATTTATAACAACTTTATTGATCCTATTACTTCTTACACAACAAAGTCATAAAACCAAAGCTTTACATAAGGCAATCATAGGAAGTTTTGAAACTGAAAAAGAAGA
>JAHDBF010000124.1:0-1072 GCA_020630525.1 Saprospiraceae bacterium | reverse complement strand
AAAGATCCAAACCGTCCTGACTTAAAAGGAGATTTATGGATGTTGCATGGTGGTGGTTTTTGGTTTGTACAAAAATATTTGGTTGCACCTGCTAAGATGCCAAGAGGTGTTCATTGGTTCAAATACGAAGCATACTTTACTTGGCTTTCTGGATTTGGGTTACTATTTGTGATTTACTATTTTAATGCTGAGGCAACATTAATTGATACGTCAAAATTAGATATTCCTGGATGGATGGGTTCTCTGATTGGAATGGCATCTTTGGCTATCGGTTATTGTATATATCACTTCTTAAGCCTGACGCCTTTATTAAAAAAACCATTGTACTTTGGAATCACTCTGTTCTGTATTTTAATCGGTTTTGCGTATTTCTATAATGAAATTTTTAATGCAAGAGCAGCATATATTCACTTTGGTGCTTTAATCGGAACACTAATGGCTGGCAACGTTTTCTTTGCTATCATTCCTGCTCAGAAAGCTATGGTAAAAGCTACAAAAAATGGTACTTATCTTGATCCTTGGATTGGTGATTTTGCAGGATTGAGATCATTTCACAACAACTACTTTACACTACCTGTTTTATTTGTAATGATCAGTAATCATTTCCCAAGCACCTTCGGACACGAATATCCTTGGTTGATATTGGCATTACTCACAATTGCATCAGGTGGATTGAAACACTATTTAAATTTAAAAGAAAAGAATCAAGAATCCGTTTGGGTTTTACCTATTGCAATATTGATTTTGGTTTCTACAGTTTTCATAACTGCGCCAAAACAAGTTGGTGGAGAATGTGACACAAAAATTAGCTACACCGAAATTTATAATATATTCCAAGAAAGATGTGTGTCATGCCATTCATCAAGTCCAACAGATGATGTATATACTGCACCTCCTAACGGTATAGTATACGACACACCTCAAGACATGGTAAAAAAAGCAGAGCAAATCATGCAGCGAGTGGTAATAACGAAGACAATGCCTCAAAACAACAAAACAGGAATTACACCTGAAGAAAGAGAAGCGATTAGGTGTTGGATAGAACAAGGTACGCCTGTTGAGTGATTTTTTT
>JAHDBF010000123.1 GCA_020630525.1 Saprospiraceae bacterium | reverse complement strand
TTATTGCAGCAGAAAGTATATCACTTGGATATACAGTTGGAGATTTTACTTATGGCAGCACAGGTCAGCCACTTGAAATTCGATTACCTGGTGGTGGTTCAGGTCGAATATGCACAAAAAAAGACAGTTATCCTGATGGAAAAGAGTTTGTTGGATATGGAATTAAACCAGATGTTATACTAAGAGAATCCATTTCTGACCATATATTAGGTAAAGATGTAGTTTTAGAAACTGCTTTAAATATGTTAAGTGAATAAGAGGTCCGTCACTAATATTAGATAAGACATAAGACTGCCTTCGGTCGTCCTCCGCTTTCATTATCCGTAAGTTCCAACCAAAATCATAAATGAGAAGAGATTTCACAAAAAGATTAAGACAGGAAAAATATCCAGTTGTTAAAAACTAACTGAAATTATATTACAAAAAAGTAATACAATTTGAGTTAGGTTACTAAATGTGTGTAGTCATCTAAAATAATTCAAACACAATATCTCAGTATTAGTAAATAAGATTTATATCATCAATAATGTTTTCTTGAGTTCCGTCAGATAGGTTAATGGTAACATTATAAATATATACTCCAGTTGCAGCACGTCTATTATCAAAAGTACCATCCCAGCCTTCATATGGATCATTGATAGAGAAGTTGTATTTTTGAAAAACTAGATTTCCATATCTATCAAAAATTAATAAACTTTCTACTTCTTCAATTTTGTCTTTATCTCCATATATAGAAAAGAAAGCATTTTCTCCAACATCATTTGGACTAAAAACATTTGGAATGTAAATGTTTAATTCATCATCAATTTCGATTTGAATTTCTTCTTCAGTTTCCTCTTCAGTTTCTTCTTCGGTTTCTTCTTCAGTTTCCTCTTCTCTTTCATCAGATCTAATGATAACTTCGATTTCTTTGGTTGCATTACATCCCATTTTATCAAAGACAGAGATAAAAATTATTCCACCTTCTTCGCCAGCTACAAGCGTAGGATTACTACAGTCAAAACAATCCAAATCAAGATTGGTGTCTAAGATAATCTCGATATCCTCTGTTGGTCTATTAATCACAAAATTTAATTTATAGACTTCGTCAATATCAATAATTAATTGCTCTGGATAATCAATGGTTAGTACTTCATTATACATCGCCTCAGCAGTAATGCTTTTAGATATTTTACAACCGTTTTGATCTGTCAAAGTTACTTCATACTCACCTGAAGGTATACCCATTAGTTTAGTTGATTTAATTGACGCATCATGTGACCAATTTATAGATTCGAATTCGCTATCGTCAATTATAATTTCAATATCAAATAGATTTGGAGCTTCACAATTTGGGTTTGATATTTCAAAATCAAATTCTGATAATGAGCAACATGGACTTGTAGTAATTGATGATTCTAATACGCAACCATATTTTGTAACAATCTTACAATCAACAGTAATATTTTCATTTAATCCATTGAGTGTTGTAGGTTCCGAACTTAATACTTCATTATTAGCAATCCATTTAATTTCAGAAATGGTTTCCATGTTAATGTCGATAATATCAAGAGAAATGTTTCCTTCCTCATCACAGTTTTGAGCAATAGAAAATGATTGTTTTTCAAAATATTGAATTTCTATCACTTGTTTTATTGCACAACCATTTTCATTAAATATGGTAATCTCATAATTGCCTGGACTTAGGTTATCAAACATAGTAGAATTGTTACTACTGTGAGAATCGTTGATCATAAAACTAATTTCTGAACCATCTGCAGAACTAGCAAATACCTCAATAGATCCAAATTCATTATCGCAATTTGGCTGTGATACTATTACATCTTCAATAATAATTTCAGGGCTTTGATCAATTTCAAAATTATAAGTTTGATTGCAACTATTTTCGTCTATGATGGTAACTTGATAAATTCCAGAAGCAAGATTAGCCGCAGTTGCAGAAGTTAAGTTTGTGTCGTGAGACCAGATGATTTCATAGTTTTCATTTATTGATAATACATCAATAGTACCTGTGTTGACTTCACAATCTGGTTGTGTGATTTCAATATTTATGTTTTGATTAGAATCACAACATTCACCAGTTTCTATTTTGAGATCAGTACTACATCCGCTTGCATCTGTAACTATGATATCGTAAACTCCATGGGATAATTCCAATCTAGTTGACCCATTTTCGATTTCTTCATTATTCCAAATGAATTGAAAAGGTTCTATTCCGTTTTCTACAGAAAGTATGATGTCGAATGAGCCATTATTACAAATAACTTCTTGGGTAACAGTTAGTTTTTCTGAATTAGCAACATTAACGATTTGAGTATCTTCACAACCATTGTTGTTTCTAATTTTAATTTGATACTCTCCTTCTTTTAAGTTGATAAAAGTATTGTTGTCATAATAGTTTTGACCATTATCAATGCTATATTGAATTGCTTGATTTGTATTACTTGCAGTAATAATTATGCTTCCATTTTCTATGTTACAAGTAGTATTAATGATATCAATTTTTTCTATTTCGATTAAGTCTACTTCTAAAATCGAAGTATTCCTTTCTTCTTGACATAACCCACTTTTTATGATTATGGAATAGTCACTAGGATTTAAGTTTGCAAAAGTAGGTTCACTTTGAAAAGATTCTCCATTATCGATGCTAAATTCATAATCAAATTCATCTTTTGTTCCTTTTATAAAAATAGAACCAAGGTTGTTGTTGCACGATGCATTTATAGATTCAATTTCAATATCTTCAAAATAACTTTCTGCTGCCTTAACTTCTAGATTACAAATAGTTTCGCATCCATTCTCATCACTCACGGTGACAGAGTAGAAACCTGGACTTAGGTTATCCTGATTGTTAGTGATGTTGTTTTCATCATTGCTCCATTTGTAGCTATATGAACCAACACCACCTTCTGGAGAAAGTTGAATAGATCCATTGTTTTGATTAGCGCATCTTTCATCCGTTATAATTGGGTTGCATTCTATAATATATCCACAACAGGAATTAATTTCTGTTTCACTTTCCCAAGCACATCCATTTGCATCTTGCACTATTACAGTGTACTTCCCTAAAGAAACATCAGTTAAGTTTTTTTCAGAATAATTATTTCCATTTTCATCAAGCCATAGATATGTAAATGGAGTTGTTCCAGTAAGCATTTCAATTTCGATATTAATTTTATCAGCAGCAGTGCAATAGGAATTTATGATTGCAGTAACTTCTGATGATTCTTCTATTGTAAAGCTTTTTTCTTGGATACAATTGTTTTCATCTTTTGCAAGTAAAGTGTATTCCTTAGGATTAAGATTTGTAAATTGATTTTCTGTGCTATAATTTACTCCGTTATCAATAGAGTAGGATAAGGTTTTATCTGATTGGTGATTAATTGTGATTGTGCCATTATTTTTTCCACAGGTACTATTGTCAATGCTTAATTCTAAGTCAATATTGTTTTCTTCTGATTCAATAACTATTGCACAAGAGTTGGTACATCCTGTTGCATCTGTGATTGTTGTATAATAAATTCCTTTTGGTAAATTGTTTAATTGATTTTCATTAACAGAAGAATCATGCGCCCATGTGAAAGTAAATGGAGCTACTCCATTTACTGGATTTAATGATATGGTTCCGTTATCTAAGTTACAACTTGCATCTGTTTTGGTATAATTACAAAATCCAGCATTTTCACAACATGCGTTTTGTTCAATAGTTTTTTCTGCTGTGCAACCATCTTCATCAGTTACGGTAAGGTAGTATACGCCTGGAGCAACATCGGTTAAATTTTCTGTGTTGTAATTTTCTCCATGGCTTGACTCCCAGTTATATGTCAATGGGTAATTTGCATTAATGATGTCTATTTCAATATTGACTAAATTTGAGTTGCAGTATGTATTTGTAATGATTTCTAGTTTTTCAGAATCATAAATTTCAGTTTGATAATTATATAGACATCCTTCAATAGTTTTAACGATGACCTCATAGTCGTTGGCTTCTAAATTCTCAAAAATGGATTCATTTTGAAAAGAGATTCCGTTGTCAATGCTATATTCTATTTCATTTGAGCTTGAACCATATATGTATATTTTTCCATTTGCGTCATTACAACTAGTATGGTATGTTTCTAAGTAGTATTCATTTTCGTTACTAAGTTCTTCGATAGTGATTTCACATTGTACTATGCAATTATCACTATCTGTAACAGTTACTTTATAATCACCTGCTTCTAGGTTAGTTGCAATGTTGGAATTTAAGTTTTCATCGTGACTCCAATTATATTCAAAAGGAGCAATGCCATCTAGAGGGGTAAAAATTATTTCTCCGTCATTAATGTTAGAGCATGATATATGCTTAGCTGTATAGTTACATATCAAAGATGAGTTGCAGCAAGTCATCAATGTAACTGAGTCATAAAATTCACAGCCAAATGCATCTGTAATGGTTACATCATAACTGCCTGGATTTACATTTTCTAAAGAGTTAGTGTAAAATGTTTCTCCATCATTATTTTCCCAGTTATATTCAAATGGTGCAATGCCAGAATTTATTTCTGTTGTTATGCTTATTGCATTTTCATTTATACAACTTGCAGACAATGTTGCTGCCAATTGCTCCGAAGGTGAAATCTCTACGTTACTATTCCAAGTGCAAAGTTCTGGACTTTGTACTAGTATTTCATATTCTCCAGAATCTAAATTATCGAAAATGTTATTTTCAGAAAATGTTATTCCTCCATCTATAGAATATTGTAAGCCTGTCGAATTGGTTAATGATAAGATTTCAATAGAACCATTAGCAAAGTTACAACTGGTATTGTTTGCACTAAGATTAAAATCTAATGTTGTTTCTGCTTCTTGAATCGCAATGTTACAAACATTGTGACAACCTAAAGCATCACTTACTGTGACCCTATATTCTCCTGCTGACAGATTAGTAGCTGATAAAGTATTATTGTCACTGTCATGTTCCCAACTGAATGCATATGGCAGTATCCCTCCTTGTGGGTTTAAAGTAATGCTTGCATCGTTTCCACCATTACAGGTAGCTAAAGACACTTCATAATCACAAAAATTTTCATTGTTACAACACGAAACAATAGAAATTTCGTCAATGAATGTACAATTGTTCTCGTCGGTAACGGTCAGGGTATATGTACCTGGGATTACGTCTATTAAGTTTTCATCAAAGTATTTATCGCCATTTTGATTTTCCCAAACATATGTTGTTTCACCTGTTGTATTTTCGATGGATGTGTTGATGTTAATTTGATCATTATTTACACATTCACCAACAATATCACCAATTATTACATTAGAAGAAATGATTTCTACATCCTCAGTCCAGCTACATCCTAAATCATTTTTTAAAACAACCTGATAGCTTGCACTTGACAAGTTAGATATATTATCTACAGAACCAAATGTAGCACCTCCATCAAATGAATATTCTAAATTCTCAAACGTGTTATTATGAATAATGCTTATTTCTCCATTGTCAATTCCACAAGTCGTTCCTATTGTATTGATTTCAAATATGAATTCTTCTTCACTGTAGTTAATCTCTATATTGCAAGTTGTTTCGCAATTTGTAGCATCTGTAATTGTTACTTGATAAATTCCAACAGATAGATTTTCTGCTATTGATTCTTGCAAAAGCGCATCATGACTCCAACTAAATTGAAATGGTGGTATTCCGTCCTGAGGGTTTAATTCTATTGCACCGTTATCAGCACCAACACAACTCACTTCTTGACTTGTGTAATTACAGATTTCTCCACCGTTACAACAACTTTGAAGAGTTACTTCTCCGGTGAATGTGCACTCGTTAGCATCAGTAAGTGATAAACTATACATGCCTGGCGCAACATTTTCAAGGGTCTCTGACGTATAACTTTTATTGTTTTGGTCTGTCCATAAATATTGGAATGGTGGAGTCCCATTGCTTATTGATGCAGATACTTCTATATTGTTTGCATCTATGCAAGAAGCAATTAATGTAGCTTCAAGAATTTCAGAAGACTGAATCTCTATCGTGTTACTCCAATTACAACCAAACTCGTTTTGAACAATAATATCATATATTCCTGGAGAAAGATTATCTATTGAATTTTCTACGGAGTAACTAATTCCTGCATCAAAAGAGTATTCTAAATTACCAACAGAATTAATAGTCTGAATTGCTATAGAGCCGTTTGCTTGATTGCAAGTAGTATTTGTTGTTTCTACCTCAAACAGTAATTCATTTTCTGACGGAGCAATTTCGACAGTACAAATTTCTTCGCATCCATTAGCGTCAGATATAGTTATGCTGTATATACCAGAATCTAAATTTGTAGCAGAGTCTTCGGTGATACTTATATCATGACTCCACTGATATGCGTAAGGCTCTTGACCTCCAGATGGATCAAAAGTTATTGAGGCATCGTTACTAGTTATACAACTCATTTCTTGGATTGAATAATTACAAAATGATGTATTGTTACAACAATTTTGTAGAGATACTTCAGCTACTTTTGAGCATCCAATTGCATCAGTTATGGTTAATGTGTATGTTCCAGGATCCACATTCTCTAAGTATGATACATCAGATTTAAAACCATTATTGTTTACCCAATTATAAGATACTGGAGGGACTTCATTTTCAATACTTGGTGTAATTGTAATTCCATTATCTGTGCAGATTGCAGACAAGGACAAGTTTAATTCAGGGTCAGTATCTATCTCAAAATTAAATTCAGTTATGCAGCCTGTTTCTTCTTTTGCTAACAAAGTGTAGATTCCTGCAGATAAGTCATAGAATGCCGTTTCACTAGTATAACTTTCACCATCATCAATACTAAATTCTGTATTTGTTGAATTAGGGCTTATATCGAAAGAAATACTTCCATTAGCTAAACCACACGATTCGTTTTCGATTTCTGAACTTATTGTTAATTCGATAATATTTTCAGTTACTTCTGAAGTGCATATTGAATTACATCCATTTGCATCAGTAATAGTTGTTGTATATTCTCCTAATCCTAAAAATATCGCTTGATTTTCATTTAATGTATTATCATGCGACCACTCATAGGTATATGGTTCTATTCCAAAATCAGGCAGAAACGTAATGCTTCCATTGTTCTCATTTGCACAGCTAACTTGATTAATAATAGCGTTGCACTCTATATCTGTTGGGCAGCAGTTTTCTATATTTATTGAACTACTTTTACTGCACCCAATATCATCAGTAACAGTTAAATAATATTCTCCAGGAAGAACATCAATAAGATTATTATTGTCATTTGTAAAGCTATTTGGTCCTTCCCATTGATATATAAAAGGAGGGATTCCATTATTTAAGTTTACTTCTAAATCTAATAAAGAATTTTGATTACAATCGCCAGTAATCTCTACTTCAAGTGCTTCAATGAAGTTAATAACCACAAAGTCAGTATAAACACATCCATTTTCATCATTAACTATAATTTCGTATTCTCCGTCAGCAAGATTGTCGAATACTGGATTTGAGCTAAAGGAATTTCCTCCATCTATTGAATAGGTAATATCGTTATGAGTATCTCCATCTTGGTTAGTTGCTAAAATATTAATAATTCCATTTTCTGTATTACACGAAGCATCGACAACTTCAAACTTTAAAGTAAGGGCAGGATATTTATCTACCATTATTTCACATACTTCTGAGCAGCCATTATTTGCATTTATTGTGACTGAATATGGTCCAGCGGATAAGTCAAAAACTTCGTTTGAAGTTTCAGATGAATCATGAGACCAACTATAAGTATATGGAGCTTGACCAAATTCAGGATTTACAGTAATAGAAGCATCATCAATGTTTGCACACGAAGGAGTTGTTGTTGAATAGTTACAAAAATTTATTAGATCACAACAAGGTTCCAAATCTATACTTTTTTCCCATTCGCAACCATAACTATTTGTAACTGTCAGTTGATAATTCCCTGGGAATAAATCATAAATATTTGCTTCATTTGAAGTAAAATCATTTGGTCCTGACCATTCATAAGTAAAAGGCAAATGACCGGCTAAATATTCGGTTTCAACATAATTTAGTCCTTCATCGGAACAAAGTAAATTGAAATCTAAGTCCGTATTTGCTGGACCGGGCACATCTATAATATAACCTTCTGATATGCAACCATCATCACTATTTAAGCATACTTCAATAATGCCGAAAGGCACATCATAAAATTCGTTAAATTCTGAAATTGACTTACAGTCATCAACACTAAAATTTACTTCACCATCTATGCATCCAGTGCATGAAGCATGTATAATAACAGTAGCTGTAGTAGCATCACATGATTCGTAAATTATTTCTACTTCATCAAGAGTAAAGCTACAATCCAAATCATCATTGTACAGATTTGAAGCATTTGAGATAAAGTAATTAAAAACGAATGTAAATGAGAATAAAATTTTAAGCAATAAAATATTCCTAACCATTTAATTAAATAACATTACGGTTTAATCCGCCGAAGCGAAAATTCTTTTTGGGATCTGAAAATTTGTTTAAATAAGAGGTTAGTTACAATGGTGTACAACTAGAAGACAATTATTATATGTGATACACCTATTGGAGAAATTATTCAAAATTTAAATACAATTAAAATATTAACATATTCTAAGCCAAAATAGGATTTCAGCTACACTTCGTACTTTAATATTTTAAAATTTTACAGAATATTTGATTGGATAATAATGTAATTGCAGTATAAAACACTATTTTAGCTGATATTATCGCCTATTTTACAAAATTTTGTTAAAGCATGAAATGTTAGATAGATGACAAATTATATTCTAGGATTTGGTCTTTTTGTAAATTAGATATGTTAACATTTTGGTGAATTGAACACAACCTTTAATACGATTCGAATTATAAAAGAAAATGGATGATTGGACATTAATTGCAGTAGTTTGGATGGCATTTGGGGTGATTACTTTTTTGGCATTGTTCTTTTTTAAAGTAACTGCACCGTTTGGCAGACACAGTAGATCAGATTGGGGACCAATGGTCAATAATACTTTTGGATGGATGATTATGGAGTTACCGTCCTTGATATTTTTGTGGTTGAGTTTTTTGTATTTTAAAAATGTAACTACTCCTGAGACAGCATATTTACCTTTAGTACTTTGGTCAATTCATTATATCAATAGAACATTTATATTTCCATTGCGTCTTAAAAACAAGCAAAAACAAATGCCGTTGATCGTAACTGGATCAGCGATATTATTTAATCTTATGAATGGAATTTTAAACGGAGCTTTTTTAGCTAAGGGTATGTTTATTCAATCCTATGTCTTGATGATTATTGGAGTGATTATATTTTTTGTAGGAATGTTCATTAATATTAAATCTGACAATATATTATTAGCGTTACGTCTACCTGGAGAAAGTGGATATAAAATTCCTAAGGGATTTTTGTATCGCCGTGTGAGCTCACCAAACTTCCTAGGTGAAATTTTAGAATGGTTTGGTTTCTTTATTGTTACTCCATCATTAGCTTCATTAAGTTTTTTAATTTGGACATTGGCAAATCTTATTCCAAGAGCAAGAGATCACCATGAATGGTATTTAAAGAAATTTTCTAATTACCCTAAGGATAGGAAAGTATTGATTCCTTGGGTTTGGTAAATATAGAATTTAAGTGTTTGGGTTTATTAATAACCCAATGTACATCCGTCAGGTCGTCTAGGATCTGAAGCCCCAAAAAGGATCTCATCTCTAATTAAGATAGATTGAGTACTTCCCATTGCTGGTCTTAATGTAAGTCGATGTCCTTTTTCTTCAAGTATATTCCTGGTGTCAATATTGATGCCTTTTTCATAGAAAATTTCATCTGGATACCATTGATGATGTATTCTAGGATTATGGCTTGCTTCTGCAATATTCATATTGTGATCAATAACATTTATTATTAATTGGAGTACTGTTGTTATAATTCTACTTCCCCCTGGACTACCAGTTACTAAAAATGGTTTGTTGTCTTTAAAAACAATTGTGGGCGTCATTGATGATAATGGTCTTTTTCCTGCTTCAATAGCATTGGCTTCACCTCCAATTAGGCCATAGGCATTTGCAGATCCAGGTTTTGCAGAAAAATCTCCCATTTCATTATTTAGCAATATTCCTGTTCCTTCTGCCATTAATCCTGCACCAAAACTAAAATTTAATGTATAGGTATTACTTACTACATTTCCATATTGATCTGCAACAGAATAATGTGTCGTTTCTTCACTTTCAAAGTCTTGAGGTTTACCAGGTTTAATATTTTCAGAAAGGTTGGCAGTATCTTTTGATATCAAAGTCCTAATTTTATCAGCATAAGCTTTAGAAGTAATTCCTTCTACTGGAACATCCCAGTAAAATGGATCTCCAAGATGTTCACTTCTATCAGCATAAGCTAATCGCATAGACTCTGTCATATAATGTATGCTTTTAGCACTATTATTTTCAAACTCTTTAAGCGGATATGCTTCCAATATATTAAGCATTTGTATTAAATGGAGGCCGCCAGAACTTGGTGGAGGCATAGAGACAATCTCATGATCTCTATAGGTACCTGTTACAGGTTTCAATATTTGAGGTTCGTAGTTTTTTAAATCATCCAAACTTAAGATACCACCATTGTTTTGAATACCGGTACTAATTTTTTCTGCCAATTCTCCAGTATAAAAAGCAGATTTTCCATGCTCTGATATTTGACTTAAACTCCATGCCAAATCTGATTGAATAAGTAATTCTCCAGGTTGATAGTAGCTACTATCTGAAGGGTAGAATACATCTGCAGTACTCTTACATTTTTTCAGTCTTTTTTCATATTTAACCAAGAGGTGGGCTAAATCGTGTGTGATTGGAAAGCCATTTTTTGCCAAGTTGATTGCTGGAGCTATTACATCTTGCAACTCCATAGTTCCATGTTTTTCTAAAGCAAGTATTAATCCAGCAGTTGTTCCTGGAACTCCAATCGATAGATAGCTTTGGTTAAATTTTTCTTTATCGACATTCCCATCTTGATCTAAGTACATGTCGCGGTAAGAATTTTTGGGAGCTGTCTCTCTATAATTTATAGCCTCTGTAGTTTTTTTTTCTTCATCATAAACCAACATAAAACCACCTCCGCCTAAATTGCCAGCCCTTGGCAACACGACTGCCAATGCAAAACCAACAGCTACTGCAGCGTCAATGGCATTGCCTCCATCTTCTAGAATTTTTAATCCAACCTTAGTAGCTTCTGCATGCTGACTTGCGACCATCCCTTTTTTTGCTTGTATGGGATGATGAATGGCATTTTTTGAATAGATGGCTGATTGACAAGAAATATTTGGCTGGAAAGCCAGCAAGTATAGCGCTAATAGAAGTAAGGTTTTAATAATTAAATTCATTGGCGTATTATTCTATGGTATTAATTGATGCTGTAATTTAATACTAATTTAAAACAAAAATTTACTAGAAAAGAAAT
>JAHDBF010000122.1 GCA_020630525.1 Saprospiraceae bacterium | reverse complement strand
TTAAATTTGTTTAGCTCTTCTTCTGAGAAGTATTCATTAACAGCTTTATCTAAAAAATCGTAATAGATTTTAAGTTTTTTACTATACCAGTATTGATCTAAAACATTACATATTGTAGCTAGAAAAATATGCTTATCATTAGAAAACAATTCATTTTCATAACCCATAGCAATTTCTAAAGTAGTAAAATTTTTAATCTGTCTAAAAATTTCAGCATAGTCTTCGCGAATAATCCATAACGCAAACTTTAACTTTAAAACTTCTTTATAATTTTCTGAAAATCCACGCAAATTTAATTCATCAATTTGATGAAAAACGATTGCCTTTTGATCATTAGAAATTTCTGATAACATAAGCGCATTAAACATATAAATCGTAGGATTTCTAAAGAAACAAGCGAGCCGTATAGTAGTAGCATTTTCTTTTTCATTCATGCCTTCATGAGCTTTTGCCATTAAATCATAGAGCACTACTTCTAAGCCATATACTCCATAATCAATATATTCATTGCAGAGGGTAATCACTTGAGAATAAAATGCAACATTTAGTAACTCATTTAAGAAAGCAATGGTATAATTTGAAAAATGAATTAGTCGCGGGAAATACTGATGGGTGGTAACTAAAACTTCATTTTTGACGACAATATCTAAGAATAGTATTAAATCTTCTTCATTGACAAAATGAAAATTTCTATCCTGAGAAAAGAAGTTTTTGACAAAATCAGTTTGCTTTTTAATATTTAACTTTGGTAAAAACAATTCGATAAGAGGCACAATGATTCCTAAGTCTAACTCACTTACTTTTGAAGTGAAAAAGTTTTCGACATACACATCTAAGTTATGTTCTGGTAATAAACTTACTCCAGCAGAATATGTTGAAAGTAATTTTTTTCTGTACGTCTTTACTCTTGGAGATTTTTTCGTGGTATCATTTTCTATGAAATATAAGGTATGAACTAACTCCTTAAAGAGTTGCAGTGATTCTAAAGTCTCTATTTCTAAAATAATTTGTTCCATTAACTTTTGACAAAATGGATCATACAAACTTAGAATTTTGGCAAGCTCAGAAAGTTCCGCTTTTTTCCTTCTGCCTATTACCGCTTTTTTACATTCTAGATACTTATTTTTGATTGCATCAACGGTTATGCTATCTGAGGTTTCTACAAAACTGGATTTAAATTTTAGCATTAATGCTTTATTGGCATCCAATTCTTTAATCAACCAATCTACAACTTTCATTTCTGGAAATTGTTCGACCAATTTCTCCGCTTCTGTTTGTTTTCTTTTCCTGATTTTCTTAGTTACAGAAGATTGACCTACAACTTTTTTGGTTGAAGTCATTGAAAGTAAAACAGCGATTATGTGGGTGCATATTTTTTTCTTTGAAGGACAATCGCAAGAATATTTTTTTAAGTTCAATGATTTAGGATCAATCTCAATTTGCACATCCCAAGAGTCATTATTCTCATCAACAAATGCAACAAAATTACCTTTGGACTCTTCTTCTAATTCTCTGACCTTTGGTATAAGCTTATTCGCAATTGATTTTTCTTTTGTAGGTATACTCTTTAAAAATGCTTTTACATTCATCATGACAAAATAAAGATGCAGTAATTTATATTTAAATATAATATACAAAAAAGCACAAACATCATGAAGATATTTGTGCTTAATATATTTTAATAAAGAAGGTTACGATTACTCAGACTTCCCATTTGAGTTATCTCTTCTAGCTATCATCTGATCTATACTTGATGTAAATTCTCTTGGAGATTTAGAATAACCAGTTTTTCCTAATGCTGCTATTTTATACTGCCCAGAATCATCTCTATCTAAATCAAAAACCCAGATTGTTGGGTAACCCCTAACTTTAAAAGCTTGTTGAAGCCCTTGATTTTGTTTCATAACCTCTGCTGGTATTTGAGTTCTTCTCGGAAAATCCAATTCTAATAAAACAACATTTTCATCTGCCCAAGATTTAAATTCGTCTTGAACAAAAACATCTCTAGTTAACTTTTTACACCATCCACACCAGTCGCTTCCTGTAAAGTTAGCAAGAATAGGTTTTCCTGTCTTTTTTGATTCTGCATACGCTTCCTCAACATTTACCAACCAACCCTCGTTCTCAGCTTTATATTCTGACTGTGCAATAGCAGTATTAGCGCATAAAAAACAAATAAATGCAAATACGAAAAGGGAAACTTTAGAAGCGAGTTTATTAGTGTATGAAACCATATTATTATTGTGATGTACGATTAATATTACAAATATGCAGCAAAAATAATTGCTACGAAGCTACCAAACTAATAATTTATACTTAAATAAACATAAATAAAAGTTAAGATATTAGAAATAATTATAATACGTAGTTCTCTTTACTAATCTGATCAATTATAATTTGACGCCAATTACCTCAACCATAGCTGGACAAAATATCATGGCGTTTGGGTTTTCTTCCAATTCTTCTAGTTCTTCCATGGCTGTTTTTACATCAGAATCTTCCAATAATCCCATTTTCGCTACTTCATGAAAATAAATTCTATAAAATGAAGTTGGCCAATTCCATGCTGCATCTTCAGGAGACACCAGTTTTGTTAAAGGTCTTATTCCTATCACTTCTAGGCCTGCGGATTCAAATATCTCAGGTAAGAATCTACCAATATCAATTTCTGAATCCGAATCTTTAAAACTTTTGAGTGCTGCGGCAATACATTTATTTAACATGGGAGAATGCGGTTCTACTAAATGAGTCGACCAATTAAAATATTCTTGTACGACAAAACTTCCACCAGGCTTTAATCCATCTGCCACTTTCTGAACTATCTCGGGCACATTATTAATCCAAGCTAGAGCCCAGCGACAAAAAGCACCATCTAAACTATTTTCTTCTATGACTAAATTATCAAAATCAGTTTGAATAGGATTAATATTCAAATTATACATGTTTTTTACTTTAGTCAGGAAATCGATATATCTCGCAGATTTATCTACACCAATGACTGCTCCATATTCACCAGTAATAAATGCCAGTTCTTTAGTGCAAAATCCTGGTCCACAACCTAGATCGAGAATGGTTTGACCAGCGCTAAAACCTCCAAGTTTCCATCCTTTTTGTGCCTCTGAAGCCCATACTTGGTGCTGAATTCCAAGTCGATGTAATTCTGCATTGTTAGTTCCTAAAATATACTCATTATTTTCTTTCATAATTTGAATTGATTTGTAGCTAAGTAAATATGGCTAAACTTTGACACATAATTTACATTTTGTGCAATCAGAATGCAAATTCTATTTAATTATCCAATATTGGTACTTAATTTGAAATAGTTAATCTTGAATAATTGACCGCACCTCTAATACCTTTTTTGGTATTCATTTATTTATAACAATAAAATAGCCGCTATGAAAGCTCCGCAAAAAAAAGACGGTATTGAGCAGGTCAGAAAAATCATCTTTGGTGATAATTTTAAACAAGTAGATTCTAAGTTAAGCACGCTAGAACTCGAACTCTTAGCAAGGATAGAATTACTTGATAGAAAAATCAAAGAAGCAAACACATTGATCCAAGGTCTTCAAAAAGAAAAAAAGAAACTCAAAAAATCTAAAGTGAGTCGCAAGAAAATGTCTCAAATGTTCAACTCACTTTCTGAGGCAGTGTAACAAAAAAATTGTTGGAATTTGTGGTGAGTACTAAGGATAAAATAGAAGACTTAAAACAGTTATTACTTTCCAATGACAAAACTGCCTTAGAAAAAGATTTTGATAAATTAAGGTTAGAAGTTATTGAGTCTATAACTGCGATAGAAGAACGCGTGGCTAATTCGGAAGGCTTCTTGACGAATATGGACAATTCTAAAGAACATATTATTGACCTGCTAGGTCCAATGATTGGAAAAATTGTGCGGAAGGGATTAAGTGACGAAATCACAAAATTAAACAAACGTGTCGAAGCTGCTGCCAATAAACTTACTGATGTTGACGCTTGGAAGCAAAAAGCGATCGGGATGTTCAAAAAGAAACCTGAATTAAAATTAGAAAATTTACTGCAACCAGAAGTTATTGACATATTAGCGATTGATAAAGATTCTGGATTACTATTAGGCAAATATTCTAAAAGCGATCATGCAGACTCTGATATCATAGCAGGTATGTTTAATGCCATTAAATCCTTTGCAGAAACTGCATTCAACAATATGGATGGTGAACTAGCACTGATTGATTACGATAAGTACAAGATTAAACTTCAGATTTATGGTAGTCTATATTATGCTATCATTTTTGAAGGTAGATACACAGAAGAATTTGAAGCATTTATAGAAGGAGATATTGAAGATTTTACTTCAACTCATTATTTAAAACTTTTAAACTCATATGGCAGAGAAGATTTAGCAAGTCACCTAAGTCCTGCCATGCAAAAACATTTTACATTATCATGCGAGAGATTAGAAAGAAAATTATCCTTATAGGAGATATCGGCGTAGGAAAGACCTCATTGATAAAAAGGTTTGTTAAACAAGAGTTTAGCGATGAATACCTGAGTACTATCGGTGTTAGGGTCGACAAAAAGACAATTCAATTAGAGGAAGAAATTGTCCACTTGTTAATCTGGGATTTAGCTGGAGAAATCATGCAAAACAAAGCTTATGAATCCTATATCAAAGGCGCTGCGGGAATCATTGGCGTATTTGATATTACGAGACCTTCCAGTCTTAAATCTGTAAAAGCACACATGATATCTATAGAGTCCAAAAACCCTGATATTGAAGTTATGCTGATCGGAAATAAATTGGATTTGGCAGAAGAATTCAATGTAGACCTAAGTAATATAAGTTGCGATTTTTTGACCAGTGCAAAAACTGGAGAAAAAACCAATGAAGCACTTTCTCAGATTGCAAAGACACTGATTCACTAAAATTACCTAGAACGACTAATACCACTTTTACACCATGGTTAGAGACAAGCAATATATATTTATATTTAATGAAAAGGGAAATATTTATTTTTCCGATGCTCCGTTTTTCGAGGCGGATAAATTTTATGCCATCGGGGATTACTTACCTATGTTTGATGACATCAATGAGATTCCAAATATTAAAAGTCTACCCGATCATCCTTATGAATTTTCAATAAAGGATAGCAAATATTTTGTTGATATAAATATCAGTTCGATAAAAAGAAATGGAGAGAATTTCTATAATCTCACCCTTACTGATAAAACAAAACACTATCAACGTTTTCAGGATGAACGCTCTGAAAAGAATATCGCTAAAATCGAAAACGATCACTTACGACAAATAAATAATAGCCTAACAAAAAAGCTAGAAGATCTAGAAAACCTTATTGGATATGTAATCAACAATGACATAAAATTACCATTACACAATTTGCAGTCTTCACTGACAATTATTAAAAACAAATTAGATGACAAAGATAAAGTCATCCAAATGGTTGACTTATCAGCAAAAGAGCTCAATAATCTACAAACTACTTTAACTGGTATTTTAGAGATTCAAAAACTTACCAATTCTAAAACTTTTGAAAATTCATATTACTGTAGCTTAAAAGAAATTATAGAGGAAGCACAAGAAAACATCACATTGCCACAAAGCTTTAACCTCTATTCTGATCTTGATGATAAAAACTTATTCTTTGTTAACAAGTATCATTTTACCAAGATATTCCAAAAACTAATCAATTTTATAGTAGATACTTCGCCAAACAACGAATCGAAAATAGAAATAAAATCAAAGATTAATCCTGAAAACCGAAGTATCCAAATAATCATAGAAAATTGCAGTGCAATACCAAATACAGATTATGCAAATACTGTAAAATCAATACTTGAATCCAAAGGAAAATCAGCGGAAAAAACTATTGCAAAGTCAGAAACTGTTGGTATTAAAGTCGCAAAAAAAATAATAGACTTATACAATGGCAACGTGGCTGTACAACCTATTGATGACAACAAACTTACCATAACACTTAGCTTTAGAAATCTCATGTCGAAAGTAAAAGCTAGTTAAAGAAATAGACACCCTTTTTAATACTAGAATCAAAAATAAACTTTGGTTCTCATGAATTAAGCAACGGCTGAATTGAGTTATTCTTGACTCAAATTCAGCCGTTCTTATTTGAGTCAAACTTTTCAAAATGATTATACTCAATCTATAATTCTTTCTATATTTTCTTAATTAAAACTATAAATTTGAGGCAGATTAATAATAGAACACATAAAATATGTTTGTAACTAAGAATTTCACTTTTCGTCAAGTATTAAGTTTTAGTAGTTATCATTTAACTTGGATAACAATATACACTATTGCAGTTACCGTAATTCATGAAATTTTCCATGCAAAATGGATGTCCATTCCTTGGTTGCCAATAAGTATTATTGGTACTGCGGTTGCATTTTACTTGGGTTTTAAAAACAATCAAGCATATGATAGATTATGGGAAGCAAGAAAAATCTGGGGCGCAATTGTTAATAACAGTAGAAGGTGGGGAACAACTGTAAAAGCGTTTGTAAGCAATCAATTTACTGAAAATAAATTAGAAGAAAAAGAGCTTCAAAAAATTATTAAAAGATTGCTTTACAGACATATTGCTTGGTTGTACGCACTTAGAAGTCAATTATTACTTCCTACTCCTTGGGAACACATCAGTCAAGATGGTTACGTTGCCGAAAGAACAAAAAAAAATTATAAGACTTTTGGTAAAGAATTACTCGATGATGAAATCACGATGACCGAGTTAGACATGTTTTTACTAGATGAAGAGTTTAATAAATTAATCAATTTTAAAAATACTGCCACCCAAATTATCGATGCGCAATCTCAAGATCTAAAAGAATTAAGAAAACAAAATATCATAGAAGATTTTAGGCATATGGAATTGCAAAATATCTTAAATGAATTTTATACACACCAAGGAAAAGCAGAGCGAATTAAAAAATTCCCTCTTCCAAGACAGTATGGAAGCATGAGTAGCATATTCGTGAATATCTTCATTATGCTATTACCTTTTGGGATGGTAACTGAGTTTCATAAACTAGGAGAAGCAGGTGCATGGTTGTCGATACCATTCTCGATTCTTGTTGCTTGGATTTATATTCTTATGGAATTGGTTGGTGATTATTCTGAAAATCCATTCGAAGGATTGGGGAATGATATTCCAATGCATTCATTATGTCGAGTTATTGAAATAGATTTAAGAGAAATGCTAGGAGAAACAGATTTACCTCCAAATGTTACTCCAAAGAATGGTGTATTAATGTAAATTAGATTTACTAAAAAAAGACATTCATTTTTTACAAAAAATAATTAAACATTCAGCTTTGGCTAAAAAAATTGTATTCGCTTTTTTATTATTTGGTATTATTAATTATTGTTTTTCGCAAACGATTATTAATCCCAAAAATATTGAGATTATAAGAGATTCATTTGGTGTTCCACATATTTACACCAATTCAGATGACGAAGCAGCTTATGGGATTGCTTGGGCACAGTGTGAAGACAATTTTAAAATCATGCAAGAAAACCTTGCTGTAGTAAGAGGACAAGCTGGCAGCCTATTAGGTGTAGAAGGTGCTGGTATGGACTTTATTGCAGCGATATTTGAATTAGACAAAATGGTTGAAGAAAAGTATGCAAAAGAAATCACTCCTAAAATAGAAGGAATGATACGTGCATACGTCACTGCTTTTAAAGATTATGCCGATGCACATCCCGAAGAAATAATTTTAAAAAACTTTACACCTCCGACGATTAGTGAAATCATTCAATTATACAATTTTAATTTCATCATTCTAACGTGGGCAGTATTCGATGTAGCAAAGCTGACGGGTAACGACATGGATTTATATAAAACATTTGGAGAATACAAACCAAATGGGTCAAATGCAATTGCATACAGTTCTAATAAAACAAGTGATGACAAAACCTACTTAGTAGCCAATCCTCATTTACCAACTAAAGGTGGAATTCGATTTTGGGAAGTAGGCGTTCATACTAAAGAAGGTCTTGATATCCATGGAGTAACTTTTGTAGGTGGAGGAATAACACCAATGATAGGAGCTACACCAAATTTAGCATGGACCCATACCACAAACTTTGATGATTATTGTGATGTGTACGAATTAGAAATGCATCCTGATAAAAAACTCATGTATAAATATGATGATGAATATCTATCTCTAGAAAAAAAATCAGTAAAACTAAAGGTCAAAGTAGGTCCATTTGTGATTCCAATAAAGAAAAAATATTATAAAAGCATACACGGCCCCGTTATCAAAAACAAAGATGGTTACTTTGCCATTCGATCAAATATCGGAATGAGCATTAAACATATTGAGCAATGGTACGAAATGGGAAAATCTAAAAACTATAATCAGTTTTGGGATGCACTAAACATAAAAGGCGCAGCTTCCCAAACCGTTACTTATGCTGATAAGGAAGATAACATCATGCACATCAACTATGCATTGATGCCACAAAGAAAAGATGGTTACGAATACAGAGGAATCTTAGATGGAAACACCTCTGACAATGTCTGGAACATGAATGACATCACTCCAATCGAAGAACTGGTTAAAATAAAAAACCCCTCTTCTGGATTTGTTTACAATTGCAACAATACCCCATTCGACTGTACAGGAAAAAATGAAAATCCTAGACAAAGAAACTATCCAGTAGACTGGGGAATGCCAACTAGTAATACACTTAGAGCTATAAGATTTAAAGAATTGGTAAACGAATATGATCAAATGAGTTATCAAGACATCATAGACGTAAGAAATGATGTGTCTTATCCTAGTGGATCATTGAATTTTAGGAATGTATTAAACATGGATGATTTCTTCACTGTAGTAAATGAAACTCCAGAATTTAACGATGTCCAAACATTGATTGCAAACTGGGATAGAAAAATGGATGTAAACAATAAGCAGGCAGCATTTATCTCTCTAGTATCAACATATATTTCGAAAGCGTTATTTGAAAAATATGCAGTATATGATAATGTTGTTCCAAAATCGTTATTTGTCGATGCAATAAAATATGCCAAAAAATTTCTGTTAAAACACTATAAAACACTAGAAGTGGAGTTAGGTGAAGTACAGAAACTTGTCAGAGACGACATAGAACTTCCAATGTATGGAAGTCCACAAACCTTAGCGAATGCTCATATGGAGGAATACAAAAAAGGCAAATTAAAAATGTCCCATGGAGATACTTTTATCATGTACGCTCAATATGGAGAAAGAGGATTGGAATCTTTGAAAACAATAAACCTATTTGGTAGTTCGGAAAAAGCAGATAATCCACATTACACGAGCCAGATGGAAATGTTTGTTAACCAACAGGTTAAAGATATTCCACTGGATTATGAAACCATAAAAGCGAATGCTAGTCGGATTTATAATCCAGGTGTTGAGAAATAGGAATTAATTTACTAAGTTAGGGTCTCCCATTTTACCAGAACGGTAATTCTGAATACAAAGGTCAATTTGCTCTGAGTTATTCATTACGAAAGGACCGTAAGAAAATACTGGTTCGTTTAATGGTCTTCCACCTAGTACCAATATCTCCGCACCGCATGCACTAAATAGATTGATATTAGTTTTACCTCTTTCGTATAATACGACTTGATTTTCTTTGATGGATTTTTGATTGGTGGCTTCTAGATTACCATTTATCACATACACAAATGCGTTATCATTTGGATTAGTAGGGATATCAATTCTCCCATTTTCTTTAATCTTAATGTGGTAATAAAAAGCTGGGCTAAGCAATTCTATTTTTGATTTTGCGCCATGCAACTCACCAAGAATAACTTTTGCAGAATAGTTATCATTATGTATTTGTCCCATTTTGTCATCCCGGTCAACGGTAGTAGTTGGAGCATCAAATTTATGTTTAGCTGGCATATTTAACCATATCTGAAAACCATGATAATTGCCTCCATTTTCAAATAATCCACTACCCGACTCTTCCATATGTATTGCTCCACTCCCAGAACTGAACATCATAAAATCACCTTTCCCAATCTCAAAATCATAATTAAGACTATCCTTGTGATGCCCATTTCCATCTATAAAATAAGTGGTCGGTATAACGCCTGCATGTGGATGAGCATCTACACGCAATGGGTCAGATCCAGGATCTACCTCCACTGGACCAAACTCATCAAATAAAACAAAAGGAGAAACATAATCAGTATGGCCGCCAGCAAATGCCCTAAGAATAGGAAGTGTTCCTACCTTAGTTCTATCCGCATCTAATACTCTATAAATATCTCTATTTCCTTTTACAGAAAACATTCCAGAGTTAGCCTCTAGTAAATTAGCATTGGCGATAGTTGCGCCAACAATAGCTGACCCTTTGATAAAGTTTCTCCTTTTCATAATCTAAAATTAATTTTTTAAGATGCAGTAAAATTGATTACTAATCCTACCTCATCATTAATAGCTTTGTCTTTTAATCCATCAAAAAACTTGTTAGAACCATACTTTACATTAAAGTCTGTTCTGTCAATTGTAAAGCTCGGAGTAGATACGATAACGCCAGTATCACTAACTTTTACCATAGCTTTAAAACCTACTTCCTTTGTTACATCTTTCAGCGTTAAATTTCCGAATATCATCGCATTCGCATCATCGTTATTCATTAATTTAGTCACTTTTGTAATTTCAAAAGTACTGGTTGGAAATTTTTCTACATCAAAAAAGTCCGCAGATTTTAAGTGCCCTTCCAACTGACCTTTTGAGTCTCCCTCTAAATCTGTGCACGTTACACTTGCCATACTTAGGTTTACTTTTCCGCCAGTAATTGCACCATTTACTACTGACACTTTTCCTCCAGTTGTGCTGATTGTTCCAGTGTGTTGACCACCGATTTTTGCACCAGTCCAATTTACAACAGGAGTATTGGCAACTAATGAATATGACTTAGCCGATACTTCAGTTTTTGGCGCTGCTTTGGCTTCACCTGTGGTTGCTTTTTCTCCTTCTGGAGCATTTTTACATGCAGCAAATGACAAAACAAATAAGACAAATGCCGAGAATCTTAATAATTTCATTGTTTCAATGTTTAGATAAAATAATTTATGTTATAGAATTTTTAATTTTTGCCAATACCTTATTTAATGATTTTGCTTCCTTAATAGAAAGCACATCGCCAAAATAGTTTTTCACTGTAGCCTTAGCCTTTCTATGCGCTTCAGCATAAATCTTAACTCCTAATTCTGAAATGCGAATATTCACTTTCCTACGATTTTCAGGACATGTAGATCTCGTAACTAAGTCCTTTTTTACCAATCTTTCTATTAACCTACTGATGTCTCCTGTTGCTACTATTAACCTTGATTTCACTTCTTTAAGTGACAACGGCTTTTTTTTATTCGCAAATAGAATACTCAAAATATTTAATTGACCATGTGTCAAATCATATTCTGCCAAAGTATGCTTTAACTCCTTTTCTATGAGCGTTGTCGCCTCAATTAAACTAAAATATGCCGCTGCATGCTCGTTATTCACAGAAATAAATATTAAATAATTTTAATTGTTTAGTACAACTGATGTTTATAACAACTATT
>JAHDBF010000121.1:2707-12097 GCA_020630525.1 Saprospiraceae bacterium | reverse complement strand
CGTTCTCGTCGAGAACGCTGCTTTCTTGTTTATATTCATGTTGAACTTTTATACACAAATATATAAGGCAATTACATCATTAAGATATTGCACATTTATATGATTACCATCAATTTAAATACACAATTGCGCCATTAAGTATTGTCGCAAAAGAAACCCACAGTAAATATGGGATCATCAATTTTCCTGCTAGTGTATCATGCTTTTTAAACCCTCGTATTGTTAGTAAAATCAATATCCACATCGTTACTATTATTGCAAGTGCTGCCATTGGGTTTTGCATACTAAAAAAGACAGGAGACCATATTATGTTTAAAAAGAATTGTGCAACAAAAAGCATAATGGCCTCGTTGACATCTACACCCTCCGTTGATAAATTCCAAATCCTACCTACAGCAATTCCCATCATGATGTATAGCAATGTCCACATTGGGCCAAATATCCAATTTGGTGGATTAAAAAATGGTTTGTTTAATGTCGCATACCATCCCGTTATTGCATCCGTAGTAGACAATCCACTCGCAGTACCCAATCCAAAGCAAATGATTACTGCAATTATTATTCTCTTATTCATCTCTGTTTGTATTTTATTGCTATAATTTATTCTTTTCTATCAATTAAGCGTTCGTTCATAATTGTATCACAAATCAATATAGAGATATAATATTACGAATTCTAACTAATTTCCTACGAATACTATTTTGAAAAGATTATCAACCATTAATTGTTGATATTTATACCATTAATTGTAAACATTTATTCATTGAGGTACTATTCGAATTTGCCATCTTAAAAGATTCAATCCATAAATAAAATAGAGCTTTTACAATAGTATTTTTAATTCTTACTAAATCAAAGAAAATGAAATTATCCACAGTATTGAATTGTATATTAATAATCACTATTTTTTTTGCATGCAATAAGTCACCAGAAAAATCTCAAGCTTATTATGATGACTTTAATAACTATATCACTGGATATAATTCTTCTCCGATTTCTAGATGCGGTAAAGTCTATGTCAATCTGAATTTTAGTATTCCAGAAAACATTGAAGTCAATTATAATCTATTTGATATACATCCAAATATTGGTGGGAAAATTAGAATTAGTAATGATAGAAAAATGATCTCTATTATTAATCCAGAATTAAAGCACAACATTACGCATAAAGTAAAATTCAATATCGGAAAACTTACGACGATGCCAGAGGGAATGGATTGGTTTGAATTCGATTTGGAAGCCATTAGACAATCATGGAATATTACTATGGAGGCTCCAGTCAGTACATCCATGGAAGATGTAAGCTATACAGGTAAGGTCAATTATACAGATTGCGAACCCAATAAATCTATTTTCCATGAAGCAATGACTGCCTTTCAGGATGGCACTCGACTACAGATTAATTGGGATCACAAGGATAACAATAATTCGAGAACCTCAGATTTTACCATTTTAGGCATCAAGAGAAAAGACAATCCAGATTTAGTGAAATTAAAACTTTCAATGTCACCAATAAATGTGAATGATGAATCGGAATTACAATTACCTATCCCATCAAGGTCTGATTTCTCATTGCATAATATTCATATCCATAGCAATAAACACATACGAATAACTTTTACTGATCCTTTGCAAGAAGATCAAAATATCACAGGACTAATTAATGTTATTGATCGAGAAATTTTAAAGACAAATATTAAACACAATTATATTGATGTTTATTTTAAAGAGGAGCAATTTGGGAGATTTAATGTAACGCTAATTCCTGGTATAAAAAATTTGGCAGGATTCGACCAGAAGGATGAGTATACCAGAGAATTGTTTTTCGCACCTCCATCACCATCTGTCAAAATCACAGAAAAGGGACACATATTGCCCCCGTCAGGCTCATGGGAATTGCCTGTTAGTTTGATCTCTGCAACAGGATTTAGAATGCGTGTTTTAAAAATTGGAAAACAAAATGCACACAGATTTTATCAAGAAAATAGAAAGGAGCTAGCAGAGCAACGTGGATTAGAAAATATTGGTAGAATAGTTCTCGATACGATCTACAACTTAGATGTAAGTAATCCTTATAAACTCAATTATGTTTCAATTGATTTGTCAAAACAAATTAAAAAAGAATCTGGTGCATTGTATAAAATATTCCTAAGTATACCAGCAGCACAAAATGCTTACCCTTGCGATGATCCAATAATTATAGAGCAAAATGATTTTTTATCAAGTATCAATTTTGATAATCCAGGAATAAATTATTACAATGAATATGATTATTATGAGGACTATTATTATAGTTCACAAATTTTAGGAAATAGATATTATAATGATGAATATTACACAACACATACAGATGCTTGTACGCCAAATTTTAGTGCGCATATTCACGACCAACGGTTATTGATATGTTCTGACATAGGCGTTATTTTTAAATCCGAGCCAGAAGATGATGGTTATTTTGCTTATGTATCCCACATCTCTTCTGCTTTTCCTATCTCAAACGCAAAAGTTGATCTGCTAAATTTTCAAGGAGAGAAAATTTCTACCTCTTATACCAACGGTAACGGTATGGTTTCGATTGCGACAAAGGAAAAGCCCTTTCTCATTGCTGTAAGTTACAATGACCAATATACCTATCTTCCAGTTTCTGACGCTAAAGCAATTTCTTTATCAACCTTCCAAGTGGAAGGAAAAGATTGGAAAGGAAAATCTAAAATATTTTTCTACGCAGAACGAGATGTTTGGAGACCTGGAGATTCAATATATATGCACGCTATTATCCATGATAAATTAAAGAATATACCAAAAGATCTTCCATTAAATATTTCACTATTTGACCCGACAAATAAATTAGTAAAAAAATGGACAGCCTCTAGCAATTCAAAAGGCCTATATGATTGTCGATTTAAAACTGAGCTGAATGCTCCAACAGGGTATTGGAGTATAAAGATAAATTATGCTGGTGAGACGCATTATAAAGATGTACGTATAGAAACCATAAGACCTAATAGACTTAAAATGATTATGGATTTTGCAGATGATATATTGATAAAAAAATCACAACCTAAAACTGCACCTCTATCTGTGCAATGGATGCATGGTCTACAAGCTGAAAATCTCAAAGCAGAAATTTCAATGATGCAAAAAATGATTGATAATCCTTTTGGCGCAAATTACTCAAATTATAGTTTTAATGATTTGTCAAAAAAGTATCAAGAAGATAAAGGATTGGTTAAGACTGGAACAACGGATAGTTCTGGAGTTTTAGATTTTACAATTCCTACTGACAAAGATAAAAACTACCCAGGGGTAATGTTATTTAATTTTAACCTTCGAGCATTTGAACATGGAGGAGCTTTTAGTAGCGATATGAAAGCAATTCGGTATTCACCATATACAAGCTATGTTGGTGTAAAATTCCCAGGAGGTGATTCATCGCGTGAAATATTTCTACAGTCTGATGAAGCCATTCAATTAGTGAATTTAGACCAGAATGGAAATTCTATTTCTGGAAAGGTAGACATTAAGCTATCAAAAATTAATAGCGAATGGTGGTATCAATTTGGATCAAAAAGACGATATGCTGCTTTAAGCAATAATATTACTGATGTTAAAAAATCTTTTACTAAAGTTATTCCAAATGGTGGCTCAACAATATCTATTGAAGAGACTGGAAGGTTCTTGCTTACGGTAACAGATATTATAAGTGGACATAGCGTAAGTCGAATCATATACGTATACCGTGATAATTTCTGGAGCAATGATACTGAGGAAGTTTCTCAACTAGAAGTACTGCCATTTAAATTGGAAAAAGAAGAATATAATGTTGATGATATTATACAATTTGACCTACCTGCAGTTGGAAGTGGACATTATTTAATTACTATAGAGTCTGGTGGCAAAATCACCTATGCCGATGAGCGTCCTGTGACTAATTTCCCAACGACCATGTCAATCAGCGTTACAGAGTCTATGGCGCCTTCTTCCTATATCCATGTGCACTTGATACAGGCTTGGGATAAACATTTAAATGATCGACCACTGCGACTATTTGGTATTAAACCGATAAAAGTTTTTAATCCTTCTAGTATATTAAATCCAGTCATTAATATGTCGGAGGAGCTAAAAACAAATGAAAAATTTGTAGTGAATATTTCGGAACAATCTAATAAACCTATGTCCTATACATTAGCTATCGTAGACGAAGGCTTACTGGATATCTCTCAGTTTAAAACTCCAGATCCATGGTCAAGCTTCTTTGGAAAAGAAAGACTGAGTGTAAAGACTTGGGATATGTACAAAGATATTTTTCATCGGTTTTTAGGTGAATTCACAACACTACTTGCAGTGGGAGGTGATGGTTCTAATACAATTGCGCCAACCGCGAAAGCAAGAAGATTTAAACCTGCAATAAAGTTTATCGGCCCTATCGAATTAGCCGCTGGAGAAACTAATTCTCATGAATTGGTAATTGATGAATACGTTGGTTCAGTCAGGGCGATGGTGGTAGCTACTAATGGAACAAGTTTTGGAAGAAACCAGAAAACTGTTCCTGTCAAAAAACCTTTAATGCTTTATACTACATTGCCTCGTGTATTGGGTCCATCAGAAAAATTAAAAGTCCCAGTGACAGTTTTTGCTATGAATGAAGATATTAAAAATGTAAATTTATCAATAGAATTAGATGATAATATACTGCCGATAGGTGATGTGAGTCAACAATTGGTATTTGATAAAGTAGGAGAAGAGAATGCTTATTTTGAAATTGCCGTCAAGGATGTTGTAGGCGTATCAACCATTAAAGTAATAGCACAATCTGGTGACTATTTTGCAGAGGAAGCCATTGAGATAGATATACGACCTTCATCCCCAATCATAAATACAACTATAGAAGATATAGTCTTAGCTGGTGAATCTAAAAATATTAAATTCCAACCTTTAGGAATGTTGGGAACTCAGAAAGGTTCTGTTTCTATAAGTAAGTCGCTAAATTTTTCTTTTGCGCCTCATGTAAAATGGTTGTCTAGATATCCTCATGGATGTTTGGAACAAACGGTATCTTCTGTTTTTCCACAGATTTATTTATATAAAATGAATTTGCTAGATGATGTTGAGCAAATGTCATATCGACAAAAGTTTGATGCTGCTATACAAAAGTTGAGATTTATGCAATTGCCAAAAGGTGGATTTAGTTATTGGTCTGGAGGTAATGTACCCAATTCTTGGGGTACATCTTATGCATTAGAATTTCTTTATGAAGCTAAACAGATGGGATACAAAGTTCCTCAAGATATAATTGATAAATCGATTCAGTATCAATATAAAACTGCTGAGAATTGGACCATAAGTTCAAATACTGGTAGACGGATTTCTACTGCTAATATTGCTATTGATCAAGCATATAGGTTATATACATTGGCATTGACTGGTAAACCTCATTACGCTGCCATGAATAGATTGCGATTAGCTCCACAGATTTCTCCTACAGCAAAATGGATATTAGCGCATGCAATGATCGTTATCGGTGAACATAATACTGCTGATCAGATATTGAAAACGACTAGTGATGAAATTGAAAACTATCGTGAACTTGCAGGAAGCTTCGGTAGTAAAGTTAGAGATCAAGCTATGATTGCGAGGATCCTAATAGATAAAGGCAAAACCCTTGAAGCGAAAAGAGTCATCGACGAGTTGGTACCTTATTTTAGCGCAAAGAAACGAAGATATCTTTCTACACAAGATGTAAGTCAATGCTTAATTACATTTGCTAAATTTTTAAAAGACTTAGAGTCTGTTGAAGACAGTATTTCTTACACTATAAAATTAAACCAATCAGCAGTGGCAATAAAAAATATGCTCACTGAGCAACCTACAACATATCCGTTTGATGATAAGTCATTAGATGAGTCAATGATAGCACTTAAAAATAATGGTAATGCACCAATGTTTGTTTCAATAGATTTGTCTGGATTGCCAAAACGTGATGACTCACCAGCAGAAGCTCAAGATTTAGAATTATCAGTCAATTACTTTAATGATGCAAATGAAAAGATAGATCCAACAGAAATTAAAAAAGGAACAGATTTTATTATTGAATATAAAATAAAACATACTGGTAGTCGATTGAAATATGAAAACTTAGCATTGTCTACAATCTATCCTTCGGGTTGGGAAATCATTAATAAACGAATGAATCCAAACTCAAATTTTGACGAAGGCGATCAGGTGGATTATAGGGATATTCGTGATGATAGAATTTACATGTATTTTTCTTTGGATCAAGGAAAATCTAAAATTTTTAGAGTTAGAATGAATGCAACTTATGAAGGTGAATATTGGGCACCTCCAGTTTCTTGTGAAGCGATGTATGATGCATCCATAAGAGCTAAGTCAAAAGGTTTTACCGCTAAAGTTATTTAATAATGAAAAAATGGCTAATTATATTATTCCTTGGAATCGTAAGCTATTTATCATTGTATATCATCGGTGATAGTATTACGTTTAATGAAGAGTATGCACAATTGGTTTTTGCAGATAGTGAGATCATTAATGGATCAGTATCTGCAGACGATCAATGGCGTATGCAATGTGAGTCAGTGATGCCAGAAACTTTAGCAACATGTTTACGATTATTCGAAGATGAATATTTTTACTTTCATTTTGGAGTCAATCCAGTATCAATTATAAAAGCATTTATTGACAATAGAAAAGCGGGAAAGATAGTAAGAGGTGGTTCTACATTAACCATGCAACTTGCAAGAATTGCTTGTGGAAATAAATCAAGAATTTATAAGCAAAAGTTTAAGGAGGTTCTTATTGCCTTTTCATTAGAAGCACGGTATAATAAAAAAGAAATACTAAATCTTTATGGACAACATGCTCCATTTGGTGGAAATACAATTGGATATTGTGCTGCTGCGAGAAGATATTACAACAAAGATGTTAATAAGCTGAGCTGGAGCGAAGCAGCAACGTTAGCAGTATTACCCAATGCTCCAAGTCAAATATATCCTGGAAAAGGTCAGGAAAAATTAATTGCTAAAAGAAATGTTCTACTAAAAAAGTTATTGAAAAATGACTTTATTGATAGTACAACTTACAGACTATCTCTGATGGAATCTCTGCCAACACAAAGTAGAAATTTTAAAAACTTAGCTCCCCATCTAATGGAAGAAGTGAAGTTAAATTACGAGACTAATTTTAATTTTAATTCTACGTTAGATTATAGTTTACAAGAAAATGTCAGTAGAGTAGTCGACGCATACAATAAGCGTTATAAGTCTTTTGGAATTGATAATGCCTCAGTATTGGTGGTCAGAAATGATGGTTCAATTGCATCATATGTAGGAAATATAAGTTGTAGAGAAAATAACTGTGGTCATGCTGTTAATATGATTACTTCTCCAAGAAGCCCAGGCAGTACTTTAAAACCTTTTTTATACGCTATGGCTCTTGATGAAGGATTGATAGGACCAACAACGTTATTGCAAGATATACCAGTTTGGTTTAACGGATACACACCATCAAATTTTGATAAAAAATTTAGAGGAGTTATAAATGCTACAGATGCATTAACCTCATCTCTGAATATTCCTGCGATTAATTTATTGTCCGATTTTGGTGTAGAGCCTTTTATTGATAATTTAAAAATGATGGGATTTGAAAAAACGGATAAAAGTGCAGATCATTATGGTTTGTCAATAATCCTTGGAGGAGGAGAGGTAACACCCTTAGAACTCGGAAATGCATATTGTAATCTAGCACGAGTAGCTCAGGGATTGGACCCAATAGAAGTTTCATATGATAATGATATTGATCGGAAAATAGTGTTTACACATTTTCCTATTTCTAAAGCATCAGCATGGATTACTTTAGAAATGTTAAAAGGTGTCAATAGACCTTCTTCTCAAGATGGATGGCAATTTTTTGAAAATCAGAAAGAGATAAGTTGGAAAACAGGAACAAGTTTTGGCTTTAGAGATGCATGGTCTGTAGGTGTTACTAAAGAGTATACGGTAGTAGTATGGGTTGGAAATGCTGATGGAGAAGGGAAGCCTGGATTGACTGGTGTAAAGAAGGCAGCGCCGCTGATGTTTTCTGTTTTTGATTTATTACCCAACGCAAAATTGATAACTCCTCCTTATCGCGATATGGATTATAAGTATTTGTGTAAAGAGTCAGGATTAAAACGAGGACCACATTGCAATAGTAAGAAGGGCGTTTACTTACCTAAATCAAATTCTCATTTAGGTGTATGTTCGTACCATAAAAAGATCCCATTAAACAAAGAAGGTACAAAAATGGTAAATCATGAATGTTATAATCCATCAGAAATTGTTTTTGAAGATAGATTTATATTAGAGCCGATTACAAATAATTACTACAAAACATTTACAGGAACAGATTTTTCATTACCAGAATTTGATATGCAATGTTATACTTCTACCAATGACTTCACCATCATTTATCCGACCTTAGATGCTAAGATAAAACTACCTAAAGATTTAGATCTTAAAATGAATAGCCTCATTGCGAAAGCTACTGCGACCTCCTCTGATTCTCTATTTTGGTTTTTAAATGCTGAGCTTATTGGTGTTACGAAAGAAGTGCATAGTATGAAATTAACCACTACTTTGGGAGAGAATAGTCTGACGATAGTTTCTAATGATGGTTCTGAAAAGTCACTTCAATTTTATGTTATGGAATAGAGTGAAATATTAGTTTTATCTTATTTGAAATAAAAAAATTGATACAACTGCTATATAGAAAATCGGAAAAAATAAGGAGAACTCACATTGAGTTCTCCTTCAATATTTTAAGATATTTTAATTTTTTATAAGTTTAGATACAATCCCCTTAAGCTTCTCTATTTCAATTTCTTGCTTTTTAAAATTGAGTTGCATTTTTGTTAAAGCATGATCTTGCTCCTGTATTGCAGCTATCAGTATTGGAATTAATGCTTGATAGTTTACAGATTTATAGGAGTCGTTACCCATATATGTTTCACCAACTAATTCTGGCAAAATGGATTCCAATTCTTGAGCCATTAATCCGTATTGCTTACTAGTTGATAAATTTAATTCATCAAAATTAACAGTATCAAAATTGTATGTTTTTGGATCTAATTGATTAAGAATATAAATTGCGTTTAGAATTGGAGCAACATTTGTTTTTAAACGTTTATCAGAGAGACCTCTTATCTCTCCTGATACGGCTAAATCTCCATCAAAATTTAATACATCAGTAATAGTAACAGTTGTTCCCGATGGAGTTGTTCCACTTCCATCATAAATACCATTACCGTCTGCAGTTGCAGGATCTCCTTGCGGTCCCACAGGACCAGTTAATCCTTGAATACCTTGTAGCCCCTGTGGTCCTTCACAATCCAAAGCA
>JAHDBF010000121.1:0-2607 GCA_020630525.1 Saprospiraceae bacterium | reverse complement strand
TCTTCACTAGGATCATTTATACCATCTCCGTTAGTATCCCAACAGTTTATGCCATTAGCTCCTGGCGCACCGGTTAAACCAGTTAATCCTTGAATACCTTGTAGCCCCTGTGGTCCTTCACAATCCAAAGCATTATAAATGCCATCCATATTGGTATCTTCACTAGGATCATTTATACCATCTCCGTTAGTATCCCAACAGTTTATGCCATCCGAACATTGACAATCATTCACATCATAAAAGCCATCGGAATTGGTATCTTCAGAGCCATCACCGATTCCATTTTCATTTAAATCCCAGCAATGTATTGGACCATTATATTCAGTTATTTGAATCTGTTGGCTTGTCATATTTCCAAAATTTGCATAATTGCCTCCAGTTATATTGTTTAAATATAAATAGCCGAATTCATCGCCTTCAATATTTGAATCTGCAATTCCATCAAGATCAAAACAAACGTCTGCAGAACTGCCTGCAGGAAATTGAAAATTAATAATATTGGAAGATGAATTAGCATATTCATAATCTATATTTTGTTCTGCATATCCGCAACAAGATTCAAAGTATACCTCAACATTAGTTGCATTGGTAGCTGATGGTCTTTCTATAGAAAGGCATATTTGACCAGTTCCAGTTTCTCCAAAACTAATAGTGGATGGATTGTTTGAAGAAAAAGAAACTAAAGTATTGTCATCATCTGTTATATCTAAATAGAAGTATTGATTACCACCTAGGATTGCATTATTGCCACCAGTTATATTTGTAATATTAAATTCAAGATATTCATTGTCCTCACCAATCATGTCATCTATTACAGTTACGTCAAAACATTGGTCTGTATTTGTCCCAGCAGCAAAGGTGTATGTTTCTGGTGACACAATACTTAGTATATCTACCCCATTGGTTGCAGTAGACCATGAAGCATATTCCACGGTTACTTCTGTAGGAATTGTTGGAGATTCGTCTGTAATTTGCAAGCATATTGTAGCAACATTTGGCTGCATAGGATCTTCACTAATGCTCGCATAGCCACCTATGAATTCTACACTAGTTGGATTACCATCATCATCTATAATCGTGAAATCTCTATAATAATTATTATAATCTATGGCCGCTGATATACCACCGCTAATAGAGTTTATGTAAAATTGACCCTGTTCATCCGGTTCACTTAAAGTATCATCTATTCCTAAAATATCAAAACAAACATCAGCATTACTACCTGCTGGGAAAGATAAATTTATAGGACTAGTAGTATATCCTGTAACTTCATAATCGATGGCATAAGAAGGAAACCCACAGCATTCTTCAAAATAAATTTGCACATCAGTTGGATCTGTCATAGATGGGTTCGTAATGGATAAGCATACTTGTTGCATTCCCATGTTTTCGTTAATTGTATATTGACTTAGATTATCAGAAAATGATACTGTGGTATTATCATTATCATACAGATCTATATAAGCAAGATTATAGTATGGTTCTGGCACTGCGTAATTTCCCCCAGTTACATTTGTGATTTCAAACTCAGCATATTCATCTCCTTCAACATCGGTATCATCTATGGATGATATCGTAAAACATATTGGTGCAGTTGATCCTGGTGGAAATGTAAATGTTTGAATTGAAGGAATAGAATTAATGTCAATACCGTTTTGAATCGTAGAGTTTGTATTATATTCGACAGTAACAACAGTCGCATTAGTTGCATCTTCATTCAATATATCTAAACAAATTTGTCCAGAAGTAGTTTGCGCAGGATCTTCATATAATCCAAGATAGTTAGAATTAAAAAAGCCAACAGATGTTGGCAATCCATCATCATCGACAATAGTAAAATCCCTCCAAGAGTTTCCACCTGGTGTTGCTGAGTCTCCACCTGTGACGCTACTTATATAGAAATAACCATAACGATCTACTTCAGGAATTATATCATCTGTAGCTTCTAGGTCGAAACAAATATCTGTACTACTACCTGCAGGAAATACCAAACTAATGGTATTTCCAGAATATCCGACTATATTAAAATGTGTTCCAGGAATAGCATAATCACAACATGACTCAAAGTAAATATCAACATTAGTATCAAAGGAAGTCGACGGATTTGATATTGAAAGACATGTTTGTACTGATCCACTGCCTTCTGTGAGTGTAAAATATGAACCAGTTGAAAATTCTACTGAGGTCTGTGCAAATAGGCTTGAGTAAAAAAGAGTCAATAGTGTTAGAGGGAAAGCATTTATTGCTTTCCAATTGGACATTGTTTTCATGATTTTAAAGTTGTTTTTTAATTATAATTTTAATAATAATAAGGAAATGGACATTTCTTTTCAAAAAAAATAAAAGATTTATAAGTAAAATACCTACTTATTGCTAACTAATTGTAGTTATATTTTAGATGTAAAAATTATGTAATATATTAAGTTGTGCTTAGTTAAAATTTTTGATAAAATATGATATATTAACTCTATTAGATAAAAATCATTTTCGATTTACTTAAGTAACATTTGTAAGAATTTCTAACTATATTTTTGCTGTATTTTAGCAATCTCGGTTGTGTGGCCAATAGTAACAGAGATGATAATCCAATAAAGGAATAACTTAAAC
>JAHDBF010000120.1 GCA_020630525.1 Saprospiraceae bacterium | reverse complement strand
GATCCAAAAAAAAAAGTTGTTAAGGTAGTGTAACCCTTTTTTAGATTTATTATTTAATTGCTTATCGATCAGGAGAGGAATATATGACTCGGATGGTATTAGTGGAGTAGGAAAGGCTATTTGCTAGAGAATAGAAGGACGCTTGAAAGAAATTTCTTTTTTCTTCTTACAGATATATCAAAAATTTTTCCATCAATCATAGTTACATTTACCTTATTGTCATTGTGATTAATTTCTTCAATAAATGCTAAGTTAATTATCGAGGATCTGTTAACTCTAATAAAATTCAATTTGGATAATTCTTCTTCGATAGAATTTAAGGATCTAATAATTAAATCAGACTTATTGTTGATAAGCTTTAATTCAATGTAACTACTGTTAGATTCTAAATATAAAACTTCATTGAGATTTATAATATTTTTTGACTTGCTTCCCTTAATAAAATTCGATTGCTTTTTTGGTAAAGGGTAAATATTGTTTTTATAATTTATAGAACTGATAGCTTTAGCAATACTTTTTTTAAATACTTCAATATCAATTGGCTTTAGAATGTAGTCAATTGCGTTTTCTCTAAATGCATTATAAGCAAATTTATCATAAGCTGTAATGAATAAAATTTCTGGTTTTGGTGTCTCTAAATTTTTCAGTAAATCAAAAGAGTTTTCTCGGCCAAGCTGTATGTCTAAAATTAATAAATGAGGATTATATTTTTCGATACTCGATAGACTAGATTTTACATTTCTAACTTTATTGCATACATTAATATTTGGAAAATATTTTTGCAATAAACGTTCGATGAAATTTGCAATTTCAGTTTCGTCTTCTATGATTAAAGCATTTATTATCATTAGAGTTGAAATTAATTTATTTGCTGTAGTTTGAATTCAATATTAACTCCTTTAGTCTCTTTATTTTTCTTAATGTCTACTTTGCTATTCATTTTATTGCCATTAAATAGTTCAATTCTTTTTGTGAAAATATTAAGCCCAGAATTTTGCTTTTTCAATTTAAAATCTGAACTAATACCAATACCGTTATCTGTGTATTTTATACTTATAGTGTTGTCAATAAGTTTGATATAAATAATGATTTCAAGTCTTCTGTCATGATCCCTATACGTAAATGAATTTTCAATTAGTGGTTGAAAAAGTAAAGGAGGGACTGAATACTTCTTAATACTTAATTGATCTTTTTTTGCTATTTCAAAGATTAGGCTATTCTCTCCATTTTGCTTTGTGTTTAAGAGCGAGAAGTATTTTTTACTTATTAAAATTTCATCATTTAGGCTGTGCGTATTATGATTTTTTAAATTGAAAACATTTCTTAGATAAGCACCAAATTTGTTAATGTTTGAAAGAACAGAATCTGTGTCGTTTGCTAATATTTGACCTTGCAAAAAAGTAAGATAGTTTGCTGTAAAATGTGGGTTAAGTTGATTTTGAAAAACCTGCATTTTTAGTAATTTAATTTTGTTGTTTTTTTCTTTATGATTTTTAAAAATAGTGGTAATTAAAAAAATGCATAAACCCGAAATTATAAGACATCCAATAAAGAATATATTAGATGACCACCATGGTTTTTTAATCTCAAAAGAAATTGGATTATTAATTGCAGAATTAATTATCCCATTACTTGCATAATAAGAAAATGAGTACTTGCCAGGTTTTAATTCATTTAGTTTTATTTCATTAGAAGAACTTGCCGTCCAGTTTTTTTGAGAATTATTTATTTTGTAATTGTATATAGTTTTGTTTTTGTTATCATAATTTGGAGCATTTAGTAAAATAGAAATATTATTTTGATCGTAGTCAAGCTTAATGTTTTTTAATGTGCTTATTGCTTGGTCATTCACGGATACTTGAGATATGAAAGGATATAAATTCGATTCATCAATCTCAATATCTGACTTGGATATACTATATACTCCCTTGCTATTTATATATGTAATTTTATTTTCAAAAATTGCACAATCGAAGATTGGTCCTGCCAAAGCATTTGTACTATCGTTTAACTTCTTGATCTTTTCTAACGCTAAGTCAATTCGGTATAAACCAGAATTGGCAGATATATAAATCGCATTATCAGCTTTAGATTGCTTAATGCTATTAATATATAAATCGCTAGTCAGGTTGGTAATTAAGACCAAATTATTTTCTTGATATTGGAAGATCCCTTTGTTTGGAACATTGACAATCAGTTTATTATTTTTTGTAACAAAAATGTTTCTCAAATAGTATTCTGTACCATCAAACAATTGAGTAATAATACTATCTTCTTCTATTTTTGATATTCCATCTTTATTAGTAATATAAATTGTATTTGAAAATTCATTTTTAGCAACGCAGTAAATCGGGCCGTATAAAATAATATTTTCTAACGATTCAATACTTGAATTTGGATTATTGATCAGATCAGATTTATTAAGTTTTATTAGTCCTTTGTGTGATGCGATGTAAATGCTATTTCTTGTTGTGATAATATTTTTTACACTACAGGAGACTTTAGTTGTTTTATTCCCATTTTCAAGATAAAGATTGGATAAAGTGCCAATAATTTTAATTGAATCATTAATCTGTGTATAACCTCTGATTTCATTTTTGTAGTCAGAGATCAAGTGTAGAATTTCAGTATTACTTTTGTTATATAACTTCCCATGATTATCTCCGACAAGAATATTTTTAGAATCATTATTTAATAAACTTACGAATTCATTTTTTGGGTCATTCGTGAGATAATTAAAATTGGTGTTCGTGCTTTTTTTAATGTCATTAATTCTTAATAATCCACAGTTATTTGTTGAGATCCAAATAGAAGGATAACTTTTAATATTGACTTTGTTACAAGTACAATTTGGTTGCAACACCTCGATAAATTCATTTTTTTTGTTTAGCCAAAATAACTTATGCTCTACTGATATTATTAAAAATCCATCCTCAATTGGAATCAGATCCAAGATGTCAAAATCAATAATTTCTTTTGCTTCAACTTTTTCGTTCTCTTTTCTAAAAAAAGTATTTTTTGAAAAATAATACAGCCCCTTATTACCTGTTCTTAAAAATACTTTTTTAGGGAATTCAATATTACTCGTTTGAATAATTTCTTCTTGTAATTTTAAAGATTTTGGTAGTCTATAAGATTCTTTTCCAAGTGTATAGTAGTAATCATTTCCAAGAGAAAGTATGTCACTTCCTAGGTAGTAATGTTTTCTTAGTTTTTTTTCTTTTGCTATTTCGATCTCATTAAGTATAATTTCTTGCTCAAGATCCAAAATGATAAATTTGTTGTAATCATCATCCAACCTAACATCGATAATTATTTCAGAATCGTGCACCGCAAACTCAACAACTTTTCCATTAAATAGAGTGTCTTTTAGAATATGGCATATCCCATTTTGAATATAACCAAACTGTTTTGAAAAATTCCGGAACCAAATCCTTTTTTGCGAATCTACTTCCACTCTAAGTATATGCGAGTCTGTTAGATTATTAAGAGGGTAGTGTTGATAGTTCTGACCATCAAATGAATAAATTCCCTTTTGCGTTCCAATATGAATCATTCCATTTTTATCAATATCAGAAAAATAAACTTTATCGAATGGAAGGCCATTTTCAAAATTGTAAAATTTTAAGTTGTCACTTTGGCAGAAAGCAAGAAACGAAAATTTTATTATTATCAGTGTTATTAAACAATCTCTCAAAACAATATTGATGGTCTAGGTGCAAATCTAAAATATTAAAAAATGGTAAATGTTAAATTATGTTGAAGAAAGACATTTATTTTAATCAAGATGAGACTTCAGTATGTATAATCTAAATTTTGATTTTTCAATATTCACAGAACAGGAAGTTTATTTTATATAAAATCTTCAATTTTCAAATAAATTATTTTCGATTTTATTACGCTTAAGGTGTGAAAAACTACGCTTATAAAGTATTTGAACACACATTATAAATTTATGTAATATGTATCTTAATTTTGGTATCTGATATTTCCCCAAAATTTTTTTCTCATTCAATTTTATTAAATAAATAAAATGACATTAATTAAAGTACTTAATAGTTTCATTGAAAGAAGGCTTTCTATTTTAAATTACTTGTCTGTTTTTGTAATTGGGTTTTTGTGTTTTAATTCAAGCTTGATATATGGACAATGTCCTACAAGTGGAGGTAGTATTTCTGGTCCTTCTACTATATCTGCATGCGATGGAGGTGATATAGCTATTACAACTATCGAACCTGCAGATGGCACAGGAATGGAAGTAATGTGGGCAGTCCTTTTAGTTGATCCAGCAGGAAATGACTTTTTTGATGTATCTCCAGGAACATTAAGTCAAACATTTACTTTTACAAGTGCTGACTTAGTTGGATATTCTTGTATTGAAATTAGGCAATGCATAAGACCTGAAAATACTTCTTGTGCTTTTAAAGAATCGCCAAAACTAAAAATAACGATTGAACCTTGTTGTACTCCAACACCTATCATATCAGGACCAACGGGTCTTGTTAGCGGGACAAGTGGTACCTATACAATAACAAATCCTGACCCTGCTGCAACATACACGTGGAGTAACGGTACTGTTGGGACAACAGCAAATTATACTTTTACAAACTCAGGAGAAAATAGTGTTGCAGTCACTGCAACAGCACCTGGCGGATGTACAAAGTCTTCTATTTTTACAGTACTAGTTGATGCGTGCACTTTTAGTCCATCATCAATTGATTATGATGCATTAGTTTGTTCAACATTCGGAGTAGATTTTGTTAGCGAAGCACCTCCAGGTTCAACATATCAATGGAGTTTTGATGGTGGTACACCTTCAAGTTCAACAGATGCTAATCCCATTGGCATTATTTGGGATACAGCAGGAGAATACACTATTACATTAATAATAAATTCAAATGGAGAATCATGTGTTATTGAAGATCAGTTAGTTGTAAACGAATGTGATTGTAATGTACCGATTCCTCTACTTGACGTACCTGATCCGCTATGTATGTTTTCTGGTCAGTTAAACGAAATAAGTATTCCAATAACGAATTATGACCCTAGCTATAATTATTCTATTTCAGGTATGCAAGGTATTTTCCTCAATGGAGATATGGTGGAAATCCAATTCTTTACTTTGGATCCTGAGGTATTAACAATTACTGCTGATAATGGAGAATGTACAACTTCAGCCGATTATCCAATTGAGCCCATCGGTGTCATCGTAAGTCCATGGAGTGGTTTTGGACAATTCTGCCAAAACGGACCCCTCGAAAGCATAGAATATCAGGTCTGTTACAACAACCCAAATGCAGGAAGTGAATTTGTAACATTGACATTTGATTGGGGGCAACATGCATTATACGAGACAACTACATGGGTTGGAGAAGTTTTTGATGGATGTCAAATTATTACCGTTGATTTTGGAACTACTCCACAAACTTGGACACAAGCTGGACTATATGATATATTAGTTTCTGCTACTTTGTCTAATGGATGTACATTGAATACTCAACTAGATCAATGGGAAGTTCATGAGACACCAGAGCTTACGACAGTAGATGTGACAGGTTGTGCTGGAGAAGAATTGACTTTGAGTGGCACATCATCATTTACAGGAACTTCATCCACATCTGGATCATTTGAATGGGTGTTTCCTACTGGATTCACACCAATGTCTATTCCAGAATCTACACAAGGAGACCCAGGGCCTGTAATGGTAACAGCAACTTCGGTGCCTGGTGTATATGTTTACTATTTAGAACATCTTATCGAAGTACCCATTTTGGGAACATTTCCTCTAGAATGTTTAACTTCAGAAACTGGTTTGATAACATTAACAGAATGTGGCCCATGTTCAGTTTCAGCTGTTACTAATCCAATCTGTGATAGTAGTTCAGGATCTTCAATTGGAACTTTAGAAGTTGAAGTAACTTGGGAATTCCTTGGCTCTAATGATTTTATAGAGGTAATAGCTAATGGAGTTACTCAGACAATTGATGCGACTTTTTTAATGTCTCCTCAAGTTTTGTCATTTCCTATACCTACTGACGGTGCAACAGGACAAACAGTTGATGTTGCATTTGTAGAAGAAACAACTTGTATTTATACAACAACATACGACAATCCAACACCTTGTTTACCATGTGATAATATTGTGATCCAAGAATCTAACTTGGTATGTAATGATAATGGCACAGGAAATGATGATACAGATGACTTTTATTTTATTGACTTTATAGTTACTGCAGATAATGGAAGTGCTTCTGGATGGATTGCAGATGATGCAAATGCTACCACTGGACTTTATGGTGAGACAGTAACTATAGGCCCATTTAATATTTCAGATGGAATTTTGACATTAGTTTTCACTGATGCTGATGACGGAACATGTACAAATACTTTTAGTATGACAACAGCACCTCTACCATGCAGCACACCTGATTGTAATATTAACCTCCCAACAATCACAACAACATGTGATGACAATGGTACAAATACTGATCCATCAGATGATACATTCAGTTATACGATTACAGTTATAGGATCTAACACAGGTGCCACTTACAATATTACTGGTAGTGATATGCAAACGGGCACTTATGGAGCAGCAGAGACATTTGGCCCATTTGCAATTAGTGATGGTGACTTAATGTTAACAATAACAGATAGTGGAGACACTAATTGTTCGATAATGACTTCAGTACTGGCACCACCAACATGTTCTGGCACATGTATTTTAAATCCTATGATAAGAGTAGAGTGCAAAGACAATGGAACACCAACCGACGATACTGATGATTTATTTGAATATTATATATTGGTTACTGGAACTAACACGGGAGCGACATATAGCGTAAATGGAGATAATAGACAGACAGCATTATCATATGGAATAGAGCATGGGCCGTTTGGGATGTTTGAAATAAGTGGAGGAGATATATCTTTAATTATAGCAGATGTAGATGATTCTGGTTGTACAGTCACTGAGTCCGTTACTCCGCCAGCTCCATGTTCAGGAGCGTGTACATTAAATGTTCCAATAATTGAAGTTGTTTGTCTAGACAATGGAACTCCATCAGATTCAAGTGATGATCAATTTGAATACACAATAAATGTTTCAGGTAGTGGAGTAGGAGCCAATTACAGTATTTCAGGAAGTGATACACAATCTGGTCTAGCCTATAATTCAGTCCAAGGGCCTTTCGGTCCATTCCCAATTTCAGGAGGAGATTTGATGATTAGCATTACTGATGCTTCTGGAGCTTGCATGGTAAATGCATCAGTTGTCGCACCACCGGAATGCAGTGATCAATGTATATTGATGACACCAATGGTAAGAGTAGAATGTCAAGACAATGGAACACCTTCAGATCAAACAGATGATGTTTATGTTTATTATATAACCGTTATGGGTTTAGGAACAGGTGCAACCTATCAGACTGAGGAATCAAATCTTGCTACGAATGACAACTTTACTGGACTCTCTTATAATGTGGAGGAAGGTCCTTTTGGTCCTTATCTCATTAGCGATGGAGATTTATCTTTATTAGTGACGGATGAAACTGATTTGAGCTGTACTACAAATGTCGCAGTTTTAGAGCCTGCTCCATGTTCTAATGCTTGTCAGTTAAATATGCCAATCATTTCAGTAACGTGTCTGGATAATGGTACGCCAACAGATGATAGTGATGATCAATTTGAGTACACTATAGACATGTCTGGGACAAATGTAAGTTTATCATATACTTTAGATGGAGATGATTTTCATGATGGATTAGATTATGGTTTATCTGGCCCATTTGGACCATTCCCAATAGCTGGAGGTAGTCTTTCAATAACAATTACAGATGATGGAAATGCTAACTGTTCATTGTCAACAATGATTTTAGCACCAGACCCATGTTCAACAAGTTGCAGTATTAATTCACCAATGGTAAGATCGGTATGTGATGACAATGGAACCCCATTAGATGGAACTGATGATGTTTTTAATTATTTTATAACCACCACTGGATTGAATACATCTACTTCCTATAGTATAACAATTGGAGACACCCAATCTGGTTTATTATATAATGTAGAGGAAGGACCGTTTGGCCCTTTTCCAATAGCTGGAGGAAACTTAGGTCTTGCTATAGTAGATTCAGAAAACTCTTCATGTAGTAACTTAGGCGTAGCTTTAGCACCTGAGGCATGTTCAGATGCCTGTCTTATTACTACACCTCAAATAACTGTTAACTGCTTAAATAACGGTACACCCTTTGATCCTTCAGACGATATGTTTGAGTACCAAATAGAGGTCTCTGGCACGAATACTGGAACTAGCTATTCGATTTCGGGAGATGATTCTCAGCCAAACTTAGGATATGATATTCTTTCAGGACCATTTGGTCCATTTCCAATATCAGGAGGCGACTTAATGATTTCAATTCAAGACGATGCCGATAATACTTGTATGATAAATGCTGCTGTAATGGCTCCCATCCCATGTCCAGATGATGCACCATGTTCGATTGATGATGTAATTGTGTCTGTATTTTGTGATGATAATGGCACAAACACTGATGATACAGATGATCAATTTTATTATTCTCTTAATGTAACAGGAACAGCAACTTCAAGTACTTTTAGTATTTCAGGAGGAGATACTCAATCTGGATTATTATACAATTCGAACACAACACAATTTGGGCCTTATGCAATTTCGGATGGCCCAATAAACATAACGGTAACAGATGATTCCAATTCTAATTGTAGCACAATGCAGACAATTACTCCTCCAGATCCATGTTCAGGTACTTGTTCATTGAATACACCAGATTTTAGAGCTGTATGCGATGATAATGGAACCCCAGCAGAAGGTGCTGATGATTTTTTTAATTATTATATTACCGTTACTGGAAGTACTTTAGGAAGTGGCTACAATATTTCAGGAGGTGATAACCAAACAGGATTAACATACGGAGTAGAGCAAGGTCCTTTTGGCCCATTTCCAATTTCTACACTTATGAACTTATCTATTCAAGATGTTGATAATCAGTTTTGTATTACTGCTGTAAGAACCACACCAGTAAGTTCTTGTTCAAATGCATGTGCATTAAATACGCCTATGACAAGAACTGTATGTAATGATAATATGACCCCATCGGACCCTTCGGATGATTATTATAGTTACTTTGTAATTGCGACAGCAATAAATGGGACAACTTTTAGTATTTCTGGAGCAGATAACCAATCTGGTTTAGCTTATGGAGTGGAACATGGTCCTTTTGCAAGTCTACCAATTAGCGGTGGTAATGTTTCAATTACACTTACAGATGATGCTGATGCGAATTGTATATTAGTAGAAAATCTTATAGCTCCTGAGCCATGTGTTGCTAAATGTGCATTAGAACAACCAATTATTAGGGTAGTTTGCTTAGATAACGGTACACCAGACATCACTGCAGATGATCAGTTTGAATATTATATTACGACTGATGGGATTGGAACAAGTTCAACTTATAATATCAATGGATCAGACACACAAACAGGACTAAATTATGGTATCGAGCAAGGTCCATTTGGACCATTCGGAATCAATTCTCGTAATCTATTGATAACTATTTCAGACGATTCTGCAACTGAGTGTGAAGTAAATGCCGTTATTATGGCACCAGCACCATGTTCAGTAGATTGTCCAGAATATGTGATAACAACACGACAAATTTGTAATGATAATGGCACTGCTTCGGATGAAACTGACGACGTATACGATTACTATATTACTGTAGGTTCTGCATTGACGTTAGGAACTTATTCAATTTCAGGAGGTGATACGCAATCTAGTTTATCATTTGGTGTTGAGCAAGGTCCATTTGGACCATTTGCTATAAGTGACGGTGGTTTAATTTTGATTGTGACAGATGACTTAAGACCATCATGCGAATACAATGCTTCTATTATGGAACCAACACCATGCAGTTTAATTGAAAATTGTTCAATTGCAGTAAGAGATATATCTTCAGTTTGTAATGATAATGGTACATCGACAGACAACAGCGATGATTATTTTGAATACTATATTTCCCCAACAATCATAGGAGGAGGAGCGACTTATGGTATCTCAGGTGATGATACTAAGACTGGTTTGCCTTATGCTTCGGTACAAGGTCCATTTGGAAATTTCCCAATTGTTGATGGAAGCTTAATGTTGACAGTTTTTGATGAGGAAACACCTTCATGTATGACAAATATAGTGATTCCATCTCCAGAAACTTGTTCAGACGGATGCTCGATTATTGATGCAATGGTTAGGGTAGAGTGTAATGATAATGATACCCCATCAGATGATTTAGATGATATATATTATTATTACATAATTGGTTCTGGAGTAAATGTAGGAGGAACATATTCAATAAGTGGTGGAGATACACAGAGTGATTTAACATATAATATAGAACAAGGTCCTTTTGGTCCATTTGATATCAGCTCAGGAGGTTTGACATTGACAATTGTAGATATAGATGATCCAGGATGTACATTAGAAGTGCCTGTAAATAGTCCTACTTCTTGTTCTACGAGATGTTCTTTGAATACGCCAATAGTCACGACGATATGCTCTGATAATGGAACTCCATCTGATGAGACTGATGATGTTTTTAATTATACAGTTAATGTTTCTGGTAATAATATTGGGACAACATATAGTATAACAGGTGGAGATAATCAGAATGGATTACAATATGGGTTAGATCAAGGACCATTCGGAACTTTCCCAATAAGTGGTGGAGATATAATGCTTACAATTGTTGACGATTTTGCAGGACTTAAGTGTTTTGTAAATGCCGCAGCAATGACTCCAGAAACATGTTCTTCAGCATGTGTGATTAATGGAGCTAGGACAAGAGAAGTATGTAATGATAACGGTACACCTACAGACCCATCAGATGACACTTATGAATACTATGTGTTAGCAATGAGTACAAATGGAAGCTCTAGCTATAGTATCTCAGGTGATGATTCTCAAACAAGCTTATCATATAATATAGAGCAAGGTCCATTTGGTCCATTTACCATATTGGGAGGTAATTTAAGTTTAAAATTAGCTGATGATCAATTTATTGATTGTGATTATACAATCGATATTACAGCACCAGCTACCTGTAGCGTTGTAGAATGTGTTACAGAGGAATACACGATATGTGATAATGGAAGTAATTCTGCAGAATTATTTGCTGAGGATGGATTAACGGGTATTCAATGGTATAATGAATCAGGGATTTTAGTAGGAGAAACAGATAATATGCTCAATGTTACCTCGGCAACTCCTGGAATGATGGATGGCGAAGAGACATTCCATTATACCGCCGGTATAGGCAATAACTGTATCGGTAATTCGTGTTGTCCAATTATGGTAAAAACAGAAGTTTGTTGCGTTACTGATGATTGTTTAGGTATTACGGTAAATATTATTAGTAATACAAAAAATTAATTCTCTAGATTACAAGTTGTATGTCACCCATATAATTTATACTTATAATTTTTTTCTCTGATTTAGATTATTTATTGGGAGTTCAATTCATATTGAACTCCCTTTTTAAATTAATCGCTAACTTTTTAAATGGAATAAAATATATTATAAATCCAAATGTATTTTTGTAAATTTAATGAATCGACAATATTGTCGGATTATATAAAAATTAACTTTATGAATATCTTAATCAGATGTTGCTTTGCAATGATTCTTTTTACAAGCCCATTTTTTCTTTCAGCACAAACTTACATGGTAAAGGCAGGACTTAATCTTGCTAAAGTACATTTTACTATAGAGGATAATGTTGATATAAACAATCAAATTAAATTCAAACCCGGTTTTTATGTAGGTGGTGCAATAGACTTTCCAATCAAAAATAATTTTTCTTTAGAATCAGGACTCTTCCTTTCAAATAAAGGATTTAATGCCAATCAATCTGATTTTAATGGTCAAATTTCAAAAGTAGACCTTACGTTAGATGTAGTTTATTTGGAAATTCCTGTAACTGCTAAAGCAACTTTTAATGTTGGAAAATCGAAAATTTATGGCTTATTTGGTCCATATGCTGGCATTGGTTTGTGGGGAAATCAAAGAATAAGTCAATCAGCAGGTGGCGAAAAATTTACTTCTGAAAGTAAAGTAGTTTGGGGTTCGGACGAATTTGAGTCAGATGTTAAAAGATTTGATCTAGGAATTATGATTGGAACAGGAGTTGAGATTAATAAACTTCAATTCGGATTGACGTTTAGTCAAGGCTTATCATCTATAGCACCCACAAACATTGACGAAATAAAAACTACCAATAGGGTATTAATGCTATCTATAGGATATCGATTTGGTCTAAAAAAAGCAGAATAAAGAATCTCTCCATAAAATAAAAAAGCTGTCTACCTAAGTAGACAGCTCCAGATTGAGTTCTGAAAGAATCAAA
>JAHDBF010000119.1 GCA_020630525.1 Saprospiraceae bacterium | reverse complement strand
GCAACAGAAATTATTACGTATTCCAAATGATATTTTTAAATATAATGAATAATGACCCTCAAATCTATCAAATATGTGGAGGATGAAGAATACTGCGATTACTAAAGTTAGATTAAATTATAATTCACTCATCAAAAATGTTGAATCTATAGACAACAATATTTTTTCAAAAAGTAGATTTATAAAAGACTTTTCTAACTCTTACAATAGACTGTAATTTAAAAAATATCACTCATAGATCATATCCAAATCATCAGCATATTTCAATATTGAATTCTTGTATCTATTAATGTTTATATCACTTGATGTTTGTGCGATAATTTTTAAGAGTGTACTTATTGCTTCTTTCCCATTTCTTAAATTGTATAATACAATTGCATAAAATACTTTGAGGTCATGTCGCTCAGGAAACTGACGTATTGCATTTTCAAAAACCATCTTAGATTTTTCATACTCACCGATGGCGCGATAAGTACTGCCTAATCCTAAAAAACAATCTGCTATTTCGTCAATTGGCAAATTTAATGCAATAGCTTTTTCATAATACGGTATCGCCTCTTGCTCACGTTCCATAGTATCATACAACCATGCTAGGTGATAATACAGCCTTGGATTCGCATCATCTAACGCTATTAACTTGGTAAACATTTCTTCTGCACTCTCAAATGCCTTATCTGATCTAAGCTGTATGGCTTGTTCTAAATTTATATTCATCTAAAGATTGCTTAAATTTATTATTGAAACTCCAATTTACTAAAATTGAAAATTATAAAATGTATCTTTTACAAATGAAAATTTTACTTTTTTTAATTCTACCATTCCTTTGTTTAGGACAACTAACTGTAGGCACAATCTACCATACTGAAGAAGCGCTAGACGGATATACCTTTTTCTCTCCATTTTCTGGAACAAAAGCATATCTAGTTGATAATTGTGGTCGAAAGATAAACGTTTGGGATAGAGGAACTAGGCCTGGCTTATCTGCATATTTTTTAGACAATGGATTAATGCTGAGGACATACAAAACGAATCCTAATGGACCATTTACTTCAGCAAGTAATGCTGGCGGATTAGAATTGGTAGATTGGGACAATAATACGGTATGGTCATATGAGTTTAATACAGAAACTTTCTTATCACATCATGATGCCGTGTATATGCCAAATGGAAATATATTACTATTGACTTGGGAGTTGATTTATTTTGATGAACTAGTCGAATTGGGTAGAGACCCAAATGAAATTGCTCCAGAAGGATTTGCTTGGAATGAAAAAATTATTGAGATAGAAACTATTGGAAATGATAGTATAAATATAGTCTGGGAATGGAAAATCAAAGATCACTATATTCAAGATTTAGATTCTACGAAATCAAATTTTGGTGTAATATCAGAGCATCCAGAATTGTTTGATATTAACTTAGCTCAACTAGATAGTCCAAATTCTCATTCTGATCTTGATTATAATCATTTCAATGCCATTGATTATAATGAGGAGTTAGATCAAATACTAATCTCGGTAAGAAATTCTGATGAAATATGGATCATAGATCACAGTACAACTATCGAAGAAGCAGCAACTCATACAGGTGGACGTTATGGAAAAGGTGGTGACATTTTATATCGCTGGGGAAATGCATCTGCATATCAACGTGCAGACATATCTGAAGAAGTTTTATATGGACAACATGGATCACATTGGATAAAATCTGGACCTGATAAAGGAAAGATTTTAATATATAATAATGGCAATGGCAGACCTGGCACTGACTATTCGATCATAGAATTATTGGTTCCTGAACAAAATATTGACGGATCATATCCAGTACCAGAATCGGAACCCTTTGGACCGTTAAGTGCAGAATGGCGATATGGCGACGAACAAGAAGATCGATTTTTTTCTCCCTATTTATCCAATGCACAAAGATTACCAAATGGAAATACACTAGTTAATGCTGGATCACCTGGATATGTTTTTGAGATTAACGATAATAAGGAAATTGTTTGGGAATACATCATCCCATTATTTGGAGATACACCTGCTAATCAAGGTGGATTTGTAAATAACAATTCAACTTTCCGTGCTTACAAATTTGCCAAAAATTTTAGTGGTTTTGATGGAATTGAAATCTCGGTTGGAGCACCTATTGAAAATAATCCGCAACTGTTGGAATCTTGTTTGACTAGTTCTACTATTTCTAATAATCTTGAAAATCATTGGGATATTATTGTTAATCAATCTCCCAATACTATTGACATAATTAACAATGGGAATCTTGACTTAACGATCAATCTAATTTCTATTTCAGGACATATACTTTTCAGAGGCAATATTACTTCAAATGATTTGACTCAGATTGATAAACCCCATATGAATGGATTGTATTTTTTACAATTTTTTGATGAGGCAGGGAAGGTATTTTGCAAAAAGATAATTATACATTAAACGAATAATTTTGGAACTAAATCTTATTATCTTCAAAAACTATTCTGCGTTCAAAAATATTTTTATAACTTCTCAATAAAAACCCGAACAGACTTAGAAATCGGAGTTTGGCTTTGATCTGCAAATTCATCAATTGGTATAAGTGGATTCATTTCTGGGAAATAGCCAGCCAAGTTTCCTGATGGAATACTGTATGGAATTACAATAAATTTATAAGCGTATCTTTCCTTACCGTTATAATTACTTTTAAGATTGACAACTTCTTTTTTCTTCAACCCCAACTTTTTCATATCCTCAGTATTGACAAATACTATCCTACGTTCGTTATATATTCCACGATACCTATCGTCCATACCATATATTGTGGTATTGAATTGATCGTGGGATCTAATTGTCATTAATAAAAATTCGTTTTCTTTTAAATTGTGATTTGGTAGTGGGCAAATAGAAAATTGCGCTTTCCCATTAGGTAGTTTACTAAAATCAGCTTCACGCGCATTATTAGGTAAATAGAATCCTGAATCTTTTATTTTGTTTTCATAATTTTCAAATCCTGAAATCACAAGAGCAATTTTTTCTCTGATCAGCGCATAATCACTACCCATTTTTTGCCAAGCAATATTAAACTTACCCTTTAGTGTAGCCGAAGCAATATTTGCTACTATTTGTGGTTCGCTCATTAACTGATCAGAAGCTGGTGACAAATGCCCTGTTGAGCGATGGACTTTACCCATGCTATTTTCTACAGTTACGAATTGTTCTTTATTTCCAGTTTTATCTTTTTCTGAGCGACCAAGTGTTGGTAATATTATTGCTGTATTCCCTGTAGCAAGATGGGTACGATTCAATTTAGTACTTATCGATACTGTGAGATCACAATTCTGAAATGCTTCGCCAGTAAAATATGTATCTGAAGCTGCAGAAAGTAAATTTCCTCCAAGACCAATAAAAACTTTTGCCTTTCCAGAATGCATTGCTTTAATAGCATGTACAACGTCCAATCCAGTATCTTTTGGCGGATCGAAGCCAAAAACTTTTTTTATCGAAGCGTTTAGTTTTGGTGAAACATGATGCATAATACCTACCGTTCTATCACCTTGCACATTACTATGTCCACGCACAGGACAAGTACCGCCACCTTTAATTCCTACACTGCCTTTGAGCAGTAATAAGTTTACAAATTCTTTAATCGTGTCTACTCCATTTTTATGCTGAGTTAATCCCATTGCCCAGCAACAAATAATTTTTTTTGCTGATGTTAACAATTCTACTGCTTCAGAAATTTGATCAATTGTAATTCCGCATTGATTGGACAATTCTGATAATGAATATTTTCCTAAATCATCAATCAACGAGTCATATCCATCACAATTATTATCTATAAAGTTTTTATCAAACACATTTCCAGTTGCTACTTCTTTTTCATGCAATCCTTTCAATATTGCTTTCATTAAAGCAATGTCTTGATTGATTTTTACTTGAAGAAATAAGTCGGTGATTATGGTTCCACTAGTAAAGTAATCCATCGGTTTTTGCGGATTCTTAAATCGTTTTAATCCTGCTTCTTCCAGAGGATTTATTGTGATAACTTTTGCGCCATTTAATTTTGCTTCTTGCAAAGCCGATAACATCCTAGGATGATTTGTTCCAGGATTTTGACCGGCAACTATTATAACATCAGCATGTTTAAAATCTTCTAATACAACCGATCCTTTTCCAATTCCTAAAGTCTGTGACAATGCAACTCCACTTGACTCATGGCACATGTTAGAACAGTCAGGCATATTATTGTTTCCGAAAGCTCTCGCAAATAATCCCCATAGAAATGCTGCTTCATTACTAGATCTTCCACTAGTGTAAAATACAGCTTCTTTTGGGTCATTTAACCCATTCAATTTCTTTCCAATGATTGTAAAAGCATCATCCCAAGAGATATATTCATAGTGCTTAGCATTTGGTTTTTTTATGATCGGGTGTGTCAATCTTCCTGATTTTCCCAATTTTAAATCAGTCCAACCACTTAATTCTTGAATGCTATATTTTTCAAAAAAATCTAATCCAGTCTTCTTTCGTGTGGCTTCTTCTGCAATGGCTTTTGCTCCATTTTCACAATATTCTGCAAACAATGAGCGCTTATCATCTGGATCAGGCCAAGCACAGCCTGGACAATCAAAACCATTTTTTTGGTTCATTTTAGCCAATGTCTCCATCGCTCTTTTCACTCCCATTTCTTTGATTGCATGGTCTAATGCAACACTTACCCCTTTCATTCCAGCAGCATAATCACTTGGGTCTTTTAATTTTAGGTCAGAAAACTTTTCTGGCTCTATATAGTGTATTTTATCTTTTGGTAAATTTGACATAAAACTAAATTAGGCAATTATTTTCTAATCAATTCTGTTTTGAAAAGAAATTAGAGTTCAACTAAGGAAGTCTTTGGAAATCCAACTTATATTCAAAGAAATGCTATAAATTCGGAACAAGAATTACCGTTTTACTGTTACAATAATCAAATAGCAATAATTTTTGTATCGCCAAATAACTCGAATCACCTTGTTTATTATAGCGTTTATCAAAATTAATTGTTTATTTTGCAACTCCTTACGAGGCATTAGATTCGCATATTCGGTTTTCATTGTTTTTCGTCAGGCATTCAATAATTAAAAATAATCTATGGCGAAATCCCAGCAAACATTTAACAAAAAAGAAAGAGACAAGAAAAAAAGAAAGAAGAAACAAGACAAAATCGAACGTCGAGAACAAAGAAAACAAGAGAAAGCCGAAAAAGGTAAGTTATCGTTTGAGGATCAAATTATGTATATGGATGAAAATGGAAATTTAAGTCCTACCCCACCCGATCCTACTAAGAAAAAAGTCATTAAAGTTGAGGACATAAAACTAGGTGTACCACAATTCACTAGACCTTCCATGGATATTGTTAGAAGAGGAAAAGTAAAATTCTTCAATAGCGAGAAAGGTTATGGTTTCTTGACAGATAAAGAAACTAAAGAATCAATATTTGTACATATGAATGATTGCTACGATGACATCAAAGAAAATCACATTGTAACATTTGAAATTGGGTCTGGACCTAGAGGACCAAAAGCAGTTAATGTTGTACAAGTGAAATAACACATTACTACTAACAGATATATTAAATGCAATCACTCAAATTGAGAGATTGCATTTTTTTGTTTTGCAATCATCTAATAGGCTAATTATAAAAGAAAATTACAATATTCAGTATTCAATGCTATTTTTGATTCAATCCTTATTTAAATCTTATAATTGTAAAAAATTAGATCATGGAATTTCAATCATTCAATGTAGAAAAAGAAAACAAAATTGCTACTGTATCAATCAATAGAGCAGAAAAAGCAAATTCTCTTGATGTCGAAGCTTGGCATGAAATGAAGCAAGTTTTTGAAACATTGGCAGAAGATAAAGAAGTTAGGGTTATTATTTTAAGGGGAGAAGGCAAGCACTTTTGTGCAGGGATGGATCTGGCTTCTTTAATGACAATTCCGAATAATGGATCAGAAAAATGTCAAGCTAAGCAAAGACTAAAAATTAGGAAATTTATTAAAGATATTCAAGATTGTATATCTGCCATTGAAGCTTGTAAAAAACCTGTTATAGCAGCCATTCAGAAAGCATGCGTAGGTGGAGGGATTAATATTGTAACAGCTTGCGATATGCGGTATTGTACTGATGATACATTCTTTTCTATCAAAGAAGTGGACTTGGGCATCGTCGCTGATATTGGAGTATTACAAAGATTGCCTACCATAATTAACCCAGGTTATGTCGCAGAACTAGCTTATACTGGACGTAACTTTAATGGTCAAGAAGCAAAGAGATTAGGGCTTGTGACGGATTCATTTTCTGAATATCAGGATATGATGACGCATGTTATTGGAGTAGCGAAAGATATAGCCTCTAAATCTCCACTCGTAACCCGCGGCATAAAAGAAATGTTGCTATATAAAAGAGATCATTCTGTTGCGGACGCGATGAACTATATTTCTACATGGAATGCAGGCTTACTATTGTCAGAAGATTTGAACATTGCTATGATGGCATATATGCAAAAAACAGCTCCTGTATTTGAAGATTAACTATTATCGTCTATGCAAGTATAGTTGTCATTATTGTAAGAATTGATTGATTTTTTATATCTTACTTTTTGTTTTTAAATCAATACTAACTCGAATTATAATGAGAAATTATATTTTGGTGATTTTGGTGTTCACTTCATTGTGTCAGTCAATCATCTTAGCTCAAGCAGTATGTAACCAACAAAGATATATAGACGATCTTTTTAGCGTAACTACGACTTCAAACATGGGGCCTTATGGCACCGCGGATGCGCTTAATGGGCCTTTCTACACAAATCAATCTAATACTTCTCCCCAAGATTTATTCTTTGACTTTTATGAACCGACAGGAGACACCCTTTCCAAAAGACCATTAATTATTATGGCTTTTGGAGGTTCTTTTCTTGCAGGAAGTAAAACACAACCAGAGCTTGTAGCTTATTGTGAAGCAATGACCAAAAAAGGTTATTGTGTAGCTAGCATAGACTATAGATTGGGATTTAGTATTTTTAGTTCGGCAGGTGCAATCAGAGCTGTTTATCGTGGTGCTCAAGATTTTAATTCTGCAGTTAGATACTTTAGAGAATTTGCAAGTACGTACAAAATTGATCCAGACCATATTATAGGAGGTGGAAATAGTGCAGGCGCATTTAATGCACTCCACACTGCATATGGTGATGAAACAGATCGAATAATAGGTTCGATATTAGATCCGACCTTTGACACTCCTGATTTAGGTTGCTTTGCTTGCACAGGCAACACTTATGTACAAGACCCAAAACCCAATGCAATTGTAAACCTATGGGGAGCAATCGGAGAAGTATCATGGATGGATCCTGATGAAGCGGCTATCATATCTTTTCATGGATTAGATGACACAACAGTAAGTCCAAACTATGCATCTCCATATGGTTATCCTATTTTTCCTCAAGTATATGGTTCAAATCCCATTCATAATCAAGCAAATAATATTGGACTAGTAAATGAACTAAATGTATACCCTGGTGAAGGACATGAATTATGGGGAAATGCAGCTTTGGCCACAGAAATAGTAGATAAATCAGCAATATTCTTAAATGACTTTTTGAAACCAGAACTTCCAATAATAGATGGAGAATTAATTGCGTGTAATGGGTCAATATCAAGTTATACAATTTCTAATGCAACTGATGGATCAAAATATTGTTGGTCCGTATCAGGAGGAATGATCCTAAGTGACAACAATGACAATATTACTATCCAATGGAATAATCCTCCATCGTCAGGTACAGTGTCCGTTATTGAACGAAATTGCTTGGATGCATTATCCGATCAATCTACTATAAATATCACAATAGATCCAACACCTCCACCTGTTGCCAATTTTAATTTTAATTATGTTGGAAATGGGATTAACTTCATTGATGGCTCTACTGGAGCAACCACCTATTTGTGGGATTTTGGTGACGGGAATACAAGTACACTCTCTAACCCAACGCATATATATGCCAACAATGGAATATACCTTACAACTTTGACAGTAACAAATAGTATTGGGTGCAGCAACACAACTACAGCACTCACTTATCAAAATTGCCAATCTACCTTAAGTTTAACTGGAGTACCTACTGCGAGTGCGGCTTACCAAACTTACAACTGGATAGAAAGTAATGTACCTTTAGCATTAAATTCCAATGTCACATTCAGAGCTGGTGATTATATAGATTTGAATAATGGATTTGAAGTACAAAGCAGTGATGTATTCTTAGCAGAGATTGTTGGTTGTAGCAATTAATGTGTGAATATATTAATGAAATAATAAAATTTTAGCGATACTTTACAGTAGATTTCAATTTTGAAAATTTGTCGACTTTGTTTTAATGAATCCTAAAAATATAAAATTTACAAATCAAAAAAACACAAGATCACAATTTGACATTCTCAAGTTAGAAGAATTATATAAACGCAAAAATATAGATCACTCTATAGAGGAACCGCACAAAGTTGAATTTTTTATTTTATTGTTTGTTGAAAAAGGAAATGGAAAACATGCTATAGATTTTGTCGAACATAAATGCTCTAAAGGAACATTACTTACAATCCGCAAAGATCAAATCCATAGATTTTACAAAAAAGGAAACCTAAAAGGCTGCCTACTAATATTTACAGATGAATTTCTAATCAGTTATTTGGAAGAATTAGAAACGCAAAAAACCATGCTATTATTCAATGAGTTATTAGGAGTCCCAAAAATACAGTTAACCCCCAATAATTTCAAAAGCATTTCACAAATCATCTCACGTATCCATCATGAATATTTTACTGTAAATGACAATCATTCATTGGGCATTATACGTTCTGAACTGCATATACTGATTACACAGTTATTTAGAATTAAATCTAAACAGGAAAACTACAACGCAACAAAAAAGTATTTATCACAATTTATCATATTTCAGAAAATGGTAGAAATTAATATAAACAAAACTGCCAAAGTTCAAGAATATGCCGATAAAATGCACATAAGTACTAAGACACTAAACAACATCACTAAAACAATTGTCAACAAATCTGCTAAGGAATTTATTGATGAAATCAGAACTTTGCAAATCAAAAGATTATTGATAAATACAAAGTTGTCTATTAAAGAAATTGCATACGAATCTGGATTTGAAGAATCAACCAATTTTTACAAATACTTCAAGAGACATACGCGATCCACTCCAGAACAATTTAGAGAAACGCATTAACACTTTCCCATTTTTACAGTCATCGCGCTCTTTTTGATAGCGATAGCACTTGATTTCACCCATATCTTTGCCATATTAAATGATTAATAAAATCAAAATGTCTTATGGGAATCAAGAAACTAAATAACGTAGAGAGCACATTATATGCTTTACATAATGATGCAAAAAAAGACTATTTACGCATTGGGAAAGGAGTAGTGAAATCAATATTCCGACCAATCCAACCTTCAGATTTTGAACATGCATATTTGCCAATTTCTAAATCTCAAGGAGAATCCTTACGGAAAATAATCATTGAAAATAAATGTAAGAATATTGTAGAATTTGGCACCTCATTTGGAATTTCTACCATTTATCTTGCTGATGCTGCAAGCAAAACTGGTGGAAAAGTAATCACCACAGAATTACTTGAAAGCAAAGCAAAAATAGCAAAACAAAATCTCATTGACGCAGGATTAGAAAATTTTGTAGCTATAAAAGTTGGTGATGCTATGAAAACTTTACAAGGTCACAACACGCCAATAGACTTTCTATTCCTTGACGGATGGAAAGATTTATATCTACCGCTTTTCCAAATGTTAGAACGTAATTTTCATTCCAATACTATAATTTATGCAGACAACATGGATATGGCAGGCACAGAAAATTATGCAAATTATCTTTCAAAGAAAAACAGCATTTATTACTCAAAAATAATGGACGGAAATAAGGCTTATTTGACAACAATAAGAAAGTAATTCCTTACAGATAAGGAAAATTGTTATTAAAAATATTTAGAAATTATGCATTACATAAAACTATGGGGCATACTCACCATCATGTATGTGATTGTTGGTTGTTGGTTGTTCTCCAAAATCAAATTCAAATTCAAATCTTAAAAAAGAAACAAAAATGGAGTTATCAAACAAAGAAAAAGCGGTTGCAGTACTAGAAAGTTTAGAAACAGGAGCACTAGAACCAATTGCATATATCAATCCTAAAAAATACATCCAACATAATCTTTCTGTTGGTGATGGATTAGAGGGATTTGGAGAAGTACTTAAACATGCACCTCAGCAAGGCTTTAAAGCAAAAGTTGTGCGTGCTTTCGAAGATGGAGACTACGTTTTCACACATACTGAATATGATTTTTTCGGACCCAAAATTGGCATCGATGTATTCAGATTTGAGGAGGGATTAATCGTCGAACATTGGGATAACTTAATAGAAGTACAACCACCAAACCCAAGCGGCAGAACACAAACCGACGGCAACACCGAAATTACAGATAAAGACAAAACAGAAGCCAATAAATCTACAATAAAAGCTTTTATTGATGACGTACTTCTTAACCATGAAAATGAAAAAATTACCACTTATATAAACCCTACAAAATACCTACAACACAATCCAGCTGTTGCTGATGGACTTGAAGGCTTTGGAGCAGCTATGAAATATTTCGCTGAGAACGGATTGGTCATGGAATATGAGAAAACGCACAAGGTTTTGGGTGAAGGAAATTTTGTTTTAGCAATGAGTGAAGGGAAATTTGGAAAAGGAGATCATACTGCATTTTATGATTTATTCCGACTAGAAGATGGACAAATCGTTGAGCATTGGGATGTAATTTCTACCATTCCAAAAGAATCGGAGTGGAAAAACAAGAATGGCAAATTTTAAGTAAAGTAAATTGTGATAAATAAATGCTAGATATCCAAAACCGGATGTCTAGCATTTTTATTTAAGGTTATATTATCATCTGTTATTAATTTCTAACTTTATGATAATGAAAACGCTATTTAAAATTTTACTGACTATAGGCTTAACTTTATTTTTTCTTTTTGCAGGAATTTTCCTTTTATACTTTAAACAAGGACCTGCACACGAAGGTCTAAAATTTATTGATTTTGCTGACAGAGATTTTAAATTAGAAAATATAGTTTCTATTGATTCGACTCAGAGCAGGCCAAATGTTGTTTTTATTCTTGCTGACGACTTAGGATATGGAGATGTAAGTTACTATAATCAAACACTTATAAACACCCAACATTTAGATAGGCTTGCAAATGAAGGTGTAGTCTTCAATAATTTTTATGCGCCAGCATCTATCTGCTCTCCTTCTAGACTGGGATTCCTAACGGGGAGGTATGCGCTCAGGCAAGGAATGGCATATCCTTTTCATCATCTCAATGGCAATATCTTTTTAAGCATTGGAAATCGATTGGTAAATTTTTTGGGCAGTGTTGATATGAGAGGAGAATATAATATTGTTAATGGCATCATGGAGTCTGAAATAACCATCGCTGAATTATTAAAACTAAACAATTACAAAACAGGTATTGTTGGGAAATGGCACTTAGGTACAATAGCTCAAAATGAAAAATTCCATCCTTCCAATCATGGGTTTGATTACTTCGTTGGACTAGAAGCTTCTAATGATGATTGGCCAGTAGATTTTTACCAAAACAAGGAGAAGATTCTTGACGACATTGGGCTTGACCAACAACACTACACGCAATTGTTTACAGATGCCGCTAAAGAATTTATAATACAAAATAAAGAAGAACCTTTCTTTCTTTACTTGGCACACAAAGATCCACATCAACCATTTTTTCCATCAGAAAGATTTAAAGGAAAATCAAAGGCTGGTCCTTATGGAGATGCTGTAGAAGAATTTGATGATAGTGTTGGACAGATTTTAGAATTATTGGATGAATTAAATTTGGCAGAAAATACAATCGTGATTGTCACTAGCGATAACGGTCCTTGGTATGAAGGCAATACTTGCGGAATGAGAGGAAGAAAAGGACAGTTATTTGAAGGCGGATACAGAGTACCATTTATTCTTAGGTATCCAAAAAAAATAAATACTTCTAGTGCTGTTGAATTTCCAGCTACTGGTGTAGATCTTTTGCCAAGCATAATTGCCGAATCAGGTGTCGGTTTACCAAAGGATAGAAAATATGATGGAATAAATTTGTTTAAAATTTTAGAAGATACCTCAAATATTAGTCAAGCTAAAGAAAGACCTATTTTCTTGTTTCACGATTTTGCATTTGATGCTATTAGATTAGGAGATTGGAAATATATAGAATCAAACAATAGTTATACGTGGCCGATTCCTTTAGAAAATTCCAAATATGTCACTAGACAATATGTCCCTAAATATTCTCCAGAAAATAGCGATAC
>JAHDBF010000118.1:11071-12465 GCA_020630525.1 Saprospiraceae bacterium | reverse complement strand
ATGTGTCATCATATTCAATGCGGCTTTTGCCATATTGGTATGTGGATGTCTATCTTCTTTATGCCAACGGTGAAACTTTCCTTCCATAGCAGAAACGTTTATTACATGCTTCATACCTGTATTTTCTTTTTTCATTAATGCAGCAAGTCTATTACAAAGTACAAATGGTGCAACAGAATTTACCAGTTGAACTTCCAACATTTCGTTGGTATGAATTTCTCCAAGTTTTAATCTCCAACTGTTGGTCTTTCTTAAGTCAACTTGCTGTAGATCTGCATCTAATTTCCCATCAGGAAATACTTCAACAGGACTTAAAGAATTGTCAATACTATATGGAATTTGAGAAAGTTTAGCAGAAGCGTGGAGACCTACCCCTAATTGATTTCCATGCCAACTTACAGGTAGGTTTTTTTCTTCTTTTTCGGAATATTCAGCACTCAATGATCTCAATTCATTGATACAATGCTCATGATCGCGTAGTAAGTCTTGAGCAAATTGTGGCAGTTCGTTAAGTGCTTTTTCTTCATTAGGCATCAAGTGTTTATAAAATCCAGCAGGTCTTCTTACAGTTTGTGCAGCATTATTTATAAGAATATCCAATCTATCGTATTGCTGCTCTATAAAACTGCAAAATAGCTCCACACTAGGAATGTGTCTCAAGTCAAGACCATGAATTTTTAATCGATCTCCCCATTCATTAAAATCTGCTTCTTTGGAATACCGTAATGCAGAATCAACTGGAAATCTTGTAGTCGCAATTACAGTAGCTCCAGATCTCAACATTTGTAATGTGATGTGGTAACCAATCTTTAATCTTGATCCTGTTACCAGTGCAACTTGTCCAGTGAGGTCAGCAGTTTGAAACCTTTTGGCGTAGTTAAAATCTCCACATTCTTTACACATGGTATCATAGAAATGGTGTAGTTTATTGAATACAGCCTTGCATACATAGCAGTTTCTGGGGGATTCTAGTTCTACTTCTAATTCAGCTTCTTGACCATCTAGTGCTATCATAGTCGGAGCGACAAAGATGGTAGCATCTCGTGCTGATCTGATCCCTGTATTGTTTCTAGCTAACTTGTCTTTAAGTTTTAGTTTGCGTTTTTCTAGTTTTTTTCTTGATTTTTTTCTTCTTGAGAATTCTTCTCTAGAGGGTCTAGAAAGTCGGCCCGCGGCACTGAGTAATGCTACACGTTTTTCTTTTGGAATATCAAATATTTGGTCAGTATCTTCTACCAGTTTTTCTAATACTTCTAAACACAATTGGACTTGTTCAGTACTCAATTTATTATCTGGATTTGTGTTCTGTTTTTCTACCTCTTTACCTTCTCTGCTATTCTTATCAGTCTTCATTTTTAAAATTTGGGTGCAAAGTAGGTATAATTAGCTGTGGA
>JAHDBF010000118.1:5571-11007 GCA_020630525.1 Saprospiraceae bacterium | reverse complement strand
TCCCGACCCCCTCGGTGTAAACGAGGTGCTCTGAACCAACTGAGCTAATCGCCCCTCCGTAAAGGATTGCAAATATAGAATCTTCTATTAGATTCCGCAAGAAATATTTTGATTTTATTTTTATGTATTAGATTCTATGGACAACTTGCAATTACAACCTCAAGATTTGCAGAAACTGGCGTACAAAATCCCATATTTAAGTTGATACAATCACCTGCCTGTAAGTCTACATTCGCATTATTAGCAACAGTAGCATTTGCAGAAATTATTGAGGATGCTTCATATAATCCTGAATTAATTGTACTATTTAAGTTCAAATTGGCAATACAGCATCCATCTGATCCATTTTCTTGATAACTATGTGTAGTTGTTGTCGTGAGATACGTCTGGAATGTATTCCATCCATCACAATCATCTTTTAACCTGAAATCAAACCATGGTTTAGTAGATGCCAACATTTGCGTATGCTGATCAGCTTTAGAAATAAAACTTCCTGCAGATCCACCACAGGCAAACCCTTCACCTAAAATACAGGCCGAAAATGCGGATGCTTCACCAAATTGGCAATGACTCGCATTTGTTATTTCTATATAAGCTTTATAGGTAGAACTTAATGCATTGTACATCAAGATCTGATGATCTGCTGGTGGCGCTACGCAATCCAATGATCCTGCTAACGTTAAGCTTGGCATAGTGATATTGGCAGCGGCGGCAATCGCAGAAGGAGTGGTTTCTGCTGCTGCTAATGAAACTAAAGTATTTATATTAGTAGGATTTGATTCGGCAGCAAGAAAGGCAGCTCCACCACCCATCGAGTGACCCATCACCGCAGAATTTCCATTGTGTTTTTGATAAAATGGGGATGTAGGATCCGTATTTTCAGCTAAATATGTGTCTACTAAAAATGATAAATCTGCACCAAATTCTCCATGATTGGCTGTAAATCCTCCTTCTGTAGTAGGAAAAACAAGGATGTAGCCGCAAGGGACCAATTCTTCCCACCAAACTTGATATTCCGTATATGCAACATTGAATCCGTGACCAAAAACGATCACTGGAAACTCTCCTGTAGCTACTGTTGTATTGGTGCCTGCACTTACTGCAGGATAGTACACAAATCCATCAATCTGTCTATTGGCACGCGCAGGATCGTTATACGAAAAACTGCTATTGCCTATGGGAAATTGTGCAAATAAACTGATTGGTATAAACAGTAAAACACATATTATATAACGCATTGTAAAAAAGGTATTACGACCTATCTACCACAATCCTTTTCTCTCTATTCGCCAGTTTCCATGTGGTATGGAATATCAAGTTACCAATTTTTGCGACTTTATCAAACATTATTTTTTCTACTGTGTCTGAAGGTCTGTGGTAATCTTCATGTACTCCACTGAAATAAAAGATCGCTGGAATGCCATTTTTTGCAAAATTGTAATGATCTGATCTGTAATAATATCTATTAGGATCGTCTTCAGAATTATATGTATAATCCAATGTCAATTGTGTGAATTCTTGATTTGCGGATTCGTTAATGGCATGTAGCTCTGTACTTAATCTATCCGAACCAATAACGTAGATGTAATTAGGATTTCCTTCGTGTGCTTCATCTGTTCTTCCGATCATATCTACATTTACATTAGCAACAATATTTTCTAATGGAATAAGCGGATTCTCTGCAAAAAACTCTGACCCTAACAATCCTTTTTCCTCACCAGTTACTAGTAAAAAAAGGATACTTCTCCTTGGTCCATTTCCTTCTGATTTTGCTTTGTAAAATGCTTCTGCAAGATCAAGAACGGTACTAGTACCTGATCCATTATCATCGGCACCATTGAAGATATCTTCTCCTCTTATTCCTAGATGATCATAATGTGCAGAAACAACAATAACTTCGTCTTTAAGGTCTGATCCTTCTACATAACCTAAGACATTGTTTCCTTTGATTAGGTTTTTGAAGTTGTCAAATTTGCCATCCATTTTTACTGGTAAAGCTACTGATTTTGACTTTCCTCTTTTTTGAATCTTTTTTCTGGCTTTAATGACTTTCTTTTGTTTTTTGCCAATGATGGCTTCTGCCATTGAAGTAGAAATATAGATGTGCTGTACACTATTTTTATTCATATCCGTGAGGTCTCCGAGGCTTAAGCTTGCACCTAAAACGTACTTCCTGTTTTTCATAAGGAATGCCTTTAGTTCTGGAGAAACGAATAATACCAACTCAGCGCCATTTGCTTTAGCAGCATCAAGTTTTAATTTCATTTGTTCTGACCAAGGTGATGCTTCTTTTGTTCCTGTGATTAAGTAAGTACTGTCCTTTTTCATTGGTTCACCAGAGTAAACCATGATTACTTTGCCTTTTACATCTTTACCTTTGTAGTCAGAATATTTTGGATCATCAATGCCATATCCGAGAAATGTTACTTCATTGCTGGTAAATTTTGGCGTATTTTCCCATACCGTTGGATAGCCTAGGTAGTCCCATAGGTGTTTAAACTTTTCTCCATTTATTGACATCTCTGTATCATTCCATCCTGCCGAGGTAAAGGTAATAGGTTGATAATATGTTCCATTTATTCCTTTAGGGGAAATTCCGACTTCTGCAAAGTGGCTTGAGATATATTCTGCAGCCATGTCATTTCCTTTTTCTCCTGTTTCCCTTCCTTCGTATTCGTCAGAGGCTAAAACGGTGAGATGTTTTCTTATGTCTTCCGCTTTAACTTCGCTAGCGTATCTCACCATTAGGTTATTGGTGTCAGTGTTAATCGCAATAGTACGGTCTGGTTCTGTGATACTGCTGATATATTGTGCTTGTACAAATGTGCTTACTAAACAAGCAAAAACAAGGATTATATTTTTCATGGATATTCTTATTATATGGGAATTTTATCTATTCTTCTTTGGTGTCTTCCTGCTTCGAATTTAGTACTTAGGAAAACTTCTATCATTTCTATGGCTAATTCTAAAGCGACAAATCTTGCAGGAATACATATCACATTGGCGTTGTTATGCAATCTGGTTAAGTATGCGATTTGTGCATTCCAACTTAAAGCAGCTCTAACGCCTTTATGTTTGTTTGCTGTCATACATACTCCGTTGCCGCTGCCACAGATTAGAATGCCATATTCGCTATTTTGATTTTCTATATCTTCCGATAATGCATGCGCATAATCTGGATAATCGGTAGACTCTATTGAGTCAGTTCCAAAATCACTGACTGTGTATCCGTTATTAGATAACCAAGTAGAAATTTCTTTTTTATATACAAAACCTGCATGATCACTTCCGATTGCGATATTCATATTGTCAAAATTAATTTCTTAAATTTCTGATGTCGTATCCACCAAGTAAATCTTTCATCTCTTTTACAAAAGCTTTGTCAGAAATCTTGTCTTCATATTCTAAGATATCACCTACTCCTTTAATTGCATAAGTAAAATCTGACTTGAAGCTAGATTCAAAATCATCATCATCAAGTGAATCGTAGAACGTCAATCTTTGAGCCAATTCGTTAGCCAAAATTCTTGTGTGTTTTATTGCTTCTTTTTCTTCACCAGCATCAATCAAAATCTCTAAGAATGGAGTAATGTCTTCTTGATATGGGAAGTTGAAATGAGGAAATCCTTCAAAGAATTTCTTTGCCACATCTGCAGCTCTTTTCTTATCTCCTGCCAATAATAAATCCTGCGAAGTCCTCATCATCACAATTCTCATCGCTTGTAATTCTGCAGCATAACTTTCATCAATAAAGGTTTCTACTTTGTCAAAATTACCCCATGCCCATTTATTCATGATGTTGTCGTATGCTTTGTCCGTATCTACTTTTCCACTACCGTAGATTGACAGTCCTCTGATACTCTTATTCTTTTCAGGAATAAGTCTTAGTGCCAATCCTTCCATCTGCATGTAGTCATTTAGATTTAGGAGTTTCTCGTTTTTACAGGTTACGGCAAAGTATATTGCTCTATCATTGATGTTAGATGCGATAAGGTCGATCACTGCCAATTCATCTTTTCCAATGTATCCTCTTGATGGTAGATTGAATACAATATTGTCTATCGTATTTGAGTCTACTTTACTTATCAAGTTGTTGGCACGCATCTTATTTAGGTCAAGTGGCATTACCAGTTTTCTTGTCCTCATTATCGTTTGTCCTTGCGTATTATTGGCTGGGTTACCGATAAAGCTCAGTTCGTTATAGATATTGGCTGGGGTAGAGAGATTGTCTCTATCCTGAGGATTAAAGAAGAAAACTTGATTTCTGTTTTTACCTCTATATGCTTCTGTATCCAATGTCAGTTTTATAGGAGCAGAGTCATTGACTTTATTTCTTAATTTCTCAATGTACCAATCTACAGCGATCAAACTAAGGTTAACAACCCGCACATCTCTTCTGATATTTTCAACTTCTTGAGCATACCATAAGGGATAAGTGTCATTATCACCATAGGTGAATATAATTGCATCTTTGTCAACAGAGTTTAGAAAGTTAGCGGCATAATCTCTAGAACCATAATTGCTTCTCCTGCTGTGGTCATCAAAGTTTTGCGTACCCATTAGGAATGGAGCGATTAAAACTAATGCTCCAGCAATAATTGCAGGTGTAGGTCCAGCAAGTTTGGCTCTTTCTTTTATCATGTTGAATATTGCTAATACTGCCAACCCGATCCAAATACTGAATGCAAAGAATGAACCTACAAGTACATAATCCCTTTCTCTTGGTTCGTTAGGGGGTTGATTAGAATAAAGTATGATTCCTAATCCAGTCAAAAAGAAAAGCATGGCTAGAATGAAGAAATCTTTTCTGTTTCTTCGCAACATAAAAAACATACCGATTAGTCCAAATATGAATGGCAACATATAATACTTATTGTATCCTTTGTGCGCTTTCATGGTATCGGTGATTTCATCATAATTGTGTAATCTCCATTCGTCTAAAAACTTAATTCCTGATAGCCAGTTGCCATCACTTTTATCCCAGGCATAATATCCTTGACTGGCATTCTGTTTTCCAGCAAAATTCCACATAAAGTATCTCCAATACATCCACCCAAACTGATAGTTTAACATGAACTGTATGTTATAACCCATTCCGGGTTTACCTTTGAATTTTTCTCCATTTAGTGCTTGATACCAATTACGGTGTAACTCTGGTCTTGGTCCATCTGTATGTCCGATTCTAGGAAATAATATTTTGTCTTTATTGTCATAGACGTAATCCAGTTTTTCATCTACAACTACATATTCATCGCCAACACGTCCGTATCTATCTTCTCTAGCTAAGTCTGCAGGTTTTGCATCAAAGTGTGGTCCGTAGAGCATAGGTCTTTCTCCATATTGCTCTCTATTTAGATAAGGCAACAATCTTAATGCATCACTAGGGACATTCATGTTAATCGGAGTATCTGCATTTGCTCTGATTACGATTACACC
>JAHDBF010000118.1:0-5471 GCA_020630525.1 Saprospiraceae bacterium | reverse complement strand
CAATCGCAGGAAAAGTAAGTAAACTCAATAAGTGAACCCCAATAGAAAGTCCAGCTAAGTAAGCTACTAGGACTAGCCATCTGTCGTTGTCACTTTCGTTTGGTAAAACAAACCATTTTGTTGCTGCCCAGAAAGTTACGGCTGTAAACATAGTTGACATTGCATATACTTCACCTTCTACCGCTGAAAACCATATCGAAGAACAAAAAGCTGTCGATAATCCACCAGCTAAGCCTGCCAATGCTAAAGCAATATTTTGATCTTTAGTTGTAGTACCTGCTCTTCCTACGAGTAATTTTTTCCCAAACATCATTGTAATTCTCGCTGCAAAGAATGCAGTAAATGCAGTACAAATACCAGACATAAGGTTTATGGCGAATGCAATATTTGCCGGATCATCAGAAATCAGCGTAGCAAACCAAGTAAAAAATCGACCAATAATCATAAAAAGTGGTGCTCCTGGTGGGTGTACTACCTCAAGCTTGTATGCGCCTAAAATAAATTCTCCACAATCCCACAAACTGCCTGTTCGCTCTGCAGAAAGGTAGTAAACGACTAATGCGATCGCAAAAACAACCCAACTACTGATACTTTTTATCTTTTTGAATGACTCCATTCCAATTGTTTACATATTAAAAGAATATCAAAAGTAGTAATATTAACAGTGATTACCGTAATTGACAAACGACTTTAGATGTATGTAATTAATTTATCTACAAGGAACAATAATATGTATGTACATTTTTACCAAAGAATGTAAGTAATCCACTTATTCTGCTAGTGAATTGGCTATAGTTCTATAGTAAGCGAAAGTAGATTTTATGTCATCAATTAAAAATAAATGTAGATAATTATAACAAGGAATGCATCTTGATTGTATATAAATGAGACTTAATCAGTAACTGATAAAATAAGTAGTCAGTTAGATTAGTTCTTCATTACTTAATATTGTAGTTTTGGCCTTTTAATAGTGACCATTGGAAAGTAGGAATAATATAGAAAACGGAGACGAGGAAAAAGTCTTAAACTCTATAAAAACAAGTCGAATCGTAATCCCCTTACTGCTAGGAATAGGAGTGATCTTACTATTGGTATGGAAACAGTTTGATATTGATGAATTTAATAAGATCAATTGGGGAGGGCGAGTGTTGTATTTTACGTTGCTTGCAATTTTTACTTATTTGGTCAGACACCTGGTGTTGTCATATCGATTGAAAGTATTGTCCAATGATCATTTTTCTTTAGCAAAAAGTACGGAGTTAATTACCATCTGGGAGTTTGCTTCTGCTGTATCACCGACGAGTATCGGAGGTAGTGCAGTGAGTTTGTTTTTACTCGCACAAGAGAAGCTTTCTGCTGCAAAGACTGTTGCTTTGGTGGTATACTCTATCGTTGCTGATTCAATATTTTTTATTGTTTCACTTCCGATTTTATATTTTATGCTTGGACCAGAAAGTATACGACCAGATGCGAGTAGCTTTTCTGATTTGGGTGGTTATGGATTGACCTTTATATTGGTTTATATTTTCATAGTGTTATACGGTGCTTTGTTTACATTTGGAATATTACAACCAAGATTAATTAAAGGTATTATAAAATCAATTGCAAAGATTCCATTCCTTAAACGTTTTGAAGCTAGCATCAATAAAACTGCAGAAGACATTATTATCTCATCTAAAGAGATTACTGCTCAACCGTTCGGTTTTCACTTTAAGGTATTTGTCACTACATTCATTGCTTGGGTACTTAGGTTTTTTGCGATTACTTTAGTCATTATGGCTTTGGTTAGTGGTATTGAATTTAGTAACGGGCATGACCAGTTATTGCTTTATGCACGTTCAGAAATCATGCATTCTATTACACAGTTTAGTCCAACGCCAGGTGGAGCAGGTGTTACAGAACTATTGTTTGGTGGTTTTTATTCAGATTATATTAGTTCAGGTATCTCTTCATTGGTAGCACTTTTATGGAGATTGGTTACTTATTATCCATACCTAATAATTGGTGCATTTATTATACCTAATTGGATTAGGAAAATCTGGATTCGCCGTAGGCAGGATAGAACTACTGAAGTGTCTTAATCTTCTTTTGCAATTAATCTAAAACTCATTCTGTGTAAAGGGCAAGATCCATGTTCACAAATCGCTTTTCTATGGGCTTTGGTTGGATAACCTTTATTGGTCTGCCAATCATAAAATGGAAATAGTTTGGCTTTGTTTTTCATATATCTGTCTCTAGAAACTTTTGCCAGAATGCTTGCTGCAGCTATCGATAGATATTTATCGTCTCCTTTGATGACTGTATGGTGTGGTATGTCCTTATAGGCATTAAATCTGTTTCCATCTATCAATAATAACTCTGGTTTAATGCTGAGTTTTTTTATAGCTTTATGCATGGCCAAAAAAGAAGCATTTAAAATATTGTGTTTATCTATCTCTTTGGGAGAGCAGTATCCTACGGACCAAGCTAAAGCATCTTTTTTTATTTGCGGGAATAATTTATTTCTAATTGGTTCTGTGATTTTTTTGGAATCTCTAAGCAGTGGGTTCTTGTATCCTTTGGGTAAAATTACAGCGGCAGCATATACAGGACCAGCCAAACATCCACGTCCAGCTTCATCACATCCTGCTTCTATAAATTCTTGTGAATATTCTGATAATAACATCTGCACAAGTTAATGAGATTTATTACAACAACTTCAGTGATTTCTTGTTGATATTATCTTTATACAATGGCAGAAATTCTTTAAATAAATTTACCTAAAAGAAAACTAAATATAATCGAATACTTCTTAAAATATCGCAAACATTTTATCGGGATTATAGTACTACTTTCTATTGGTAGTGTAGCGCTATTACCGTTCCTTAAATTCTCTTTTGCATTCGAACAATTTTTTCCAGAAGGAGATGGCGATTTGGATTTTTTTCAGGAGTTTATTGAGGATTTTGAAACTGATGACAATTTTCTTTTAGTTGCCATAGAAAATAAGCCTGATGTTTTCCAAGCTGACTTTTTATCTGAAGTAGATCGATTTGTAGACTCGTGTTATACGATTCCACATATTGTTGGTGCACAGAGTTTAACCAATTTTAAATATCCGATTAAAACACCTTTTGGGATAAATGCAATTAAGGCGCTAAGGTATTCTGATAGTCTAAAGTTGGCTTTAGATAAAGATAGGATTCTGCAAGATGAAAGGTTTGTGTATAACCTGATAAATGAAGATGGTACAGCGCTATTGATTTTTCTGAAGACAGAAGATCAAATAGGAATGGATGAATCTGCAGCGCTCATGCAAACTATGAATAGAATAGTTGATGATTTTGTTTTTGATGATATTCATTTCTTAGGTCGGAGCTTTTTTCAGAATGAATTGGCTTGGATGCAAAAGCGAGAAGTTATTGTGTCGACAGGTATGGGTGCGTTATTGGTAGGATTTATATTGATATTGATTTTTAGGCGGCGTACGCCAATATTGATTGCGCTAGGATCTATCGGAATTGGATTAATTATATTCTTTGGTGTATTGTCAGCCTTTGGAAGGGAACTGAATGCCATTGCGGCTTTTTATCCAGTGTTGATGTTGATTGTAGGTACTTCTGATATCATCCATATTATGAGTAAATATATGGATGAGTTGAAAAAAGGTGTTGCCAATGATCCTGCGATTGTTACGACTATTAAGGAAATAGGTTTAGCAACTTTCTTAACATCGATTACTACTTCTGCGGGATTTTTAAGTTTGCTGACCTCAAGATTGACACCTATCCGTGATTTTGGAATTAACTCTGCGATTGGAGTTATGATTGCATTTATCTGTGTGATACTTTTTAGTTGTTCGGTGATGTCATTGGTCCCGAAAGAGAAACTGATAAGAGAAAAAAGTGATACTGACTGGTTAAGTAATTCATTGAATTGGGTTCGTGAATTTACATTACGAAAAGGCAATTCCATTGTTTTGGGTTTTGTGCTTTTCTTAGGAATTTGCTTTTTTGGAATTTCAAAAATTTCTACCAATTATACTATAGAGGGAAACTTACCTACAGGAACAAAATTGACTGCTGATTTTCTGTTTTTTCAAGATGAGTTTGCAGGCTTTAGGCCATATGAATTTATATTATCAATAGATGAAAATTATACTATAGATGACTATGAGGTTGTAGCCAGTGTTGACAAATTGGAATCCTACTTAAAGACAATTCCTGAAGTAAAAGCAATCATGTCTATATCAGGAATTTATAAGTCTATTAATCAAATGCTGAACGGAAATAAAATTGACGCATATCGGTTTCCGTCAGATAGTGTTGAGTATAAAAAGGCAAAGAAATATACCAGTAAAATGCCTAAGCAAGTGACCGCAAATCTTATAAGTAAAGATCTGCGTAAAACAAGAATTACTTCCAGGATTAGAGATATCGGTGCAGATGACATAAAAGTGATTAGCGACAATATTGACAAATGGGTAAAAGAAAACATAGACGATAACGTAGTCAGTGTGCGGCGAACAGGAACTGGGATGATCATGGATAAAAATTCTATCTATGTTCGTGATAATTTATTGCAAGGATTAGGATTGGCGTTACTCGTTATTAGTATAATGATGGCTTTACTTTTTAGAAACTGGCGGATGTTGTTTATTTCTTTGGTTCCTAATATATTGCCATTGCTTTTTGCTGCTGCGATTCTTGGATATTTTGGGATTGAGCTGGAAGCTGTATTATCTATTGTTTTTGCTTTGATATTTGGAATTGCGGTAGATGATACGATTCACTTTTTGAGTAAATACAAACTTGCTTTTGAGAAATCTAGAGATAAGGAGGCGGCACTTGATGTTACTTTTCGAGAAACAGGAAAGGCTATTTTCTTGACGACAGTAATTTTGTTTTTTGGCTTTTTGATTATGTTGTTTTCTATTCATCCTCCTAGTGTAATTATTGGTACTTTAATAGCTGTAACACTTGTTAGTGCATTGATCATTGACTTATTAATCTTACCGATATTAATTAGAAAATTTCTTTAACTTAACTATAGTTGTATTCGTTTGACTAGCTATATTTATTGCTTGATATTTAATCATGGCAACAATCATAACAAAACCAAAAGTAGAAATAGATGCTAGCCTATTGGCAGAGTTGAAGGCATTGGTAAAAGAAGAGAGTCAAGTGATCGTCCATTGTCTTTTTGATTCTATCGGACAGGCTGGATGTTTAATTAGAATATGGCCGACGACTTACCTTTATGATCGTGGTTCTAGTCATAGAAGTGAGCTGGTCCACTACGATAATATCTCTTTATATCCTGTATGGACAGAAATTCCAGATAATGCTATAGTATCCTTTTCTTTGATTTTTACTGGATTGCCTAAGTCATGTACAGTGTTTGATTTAGAGGAAGTTATACCACAGTCTGGTGGGTTTAGTGTGAGTGGGATTAAGCGTAATGATAGTGATGTTTATTATGTTCGGGTGTGA
>JAHDBF010000117.1:2955-12520 GCA_020630525.1 Saprospiraceae bacterium | reverse complement strand
AGCATACTAAATACAAACTCCCGCCCTGGCATAATCTGGTTAAATTTTGACAGATCACTATAGTTAATATATGCTACTCGAGGATAGCCTCCAGTAATTTGACCGTCGTTCAATAATACAATTAACTGTCCAGAAGGAAGCAATTGGATTGCACCAGCAAATGTACATTTAGAATCCGCATTGGGATGATATTTTATATCCAGTTTTGGACCATTAATATAGACACCCATTCTATTCATAGTAGTGTTAAGAGAGCATGGATATTCTATCAATATTTCTTTGGACTTTTGATCGAGGTAGCTCCACTCAGGACCTTTTTCAATTTTAATTTTGCTAAAGTCCAAAGACTCAATTTCTTGAATTTTTGATAACCTTTTTTTAGGAGTTACTTCTTTTCTATTCAATGTATATCTCAGGTCTTTTATAAGTTTTAATGGTAAATCTTTTCTAAATGTCAATCCTTGTATTCCGATATAAGACCTAACAAATTCTCTGGAAGGTTTTCCACTTAGAATATCTCCAGCTTTAATTTTTAATGGCTTATTTCTTGCTACTTTTTGTTTGTTTATTCGCCAAAACATATCAGCGCCAGTGAGTGAAATAAGCGCATCTTTTTCAAATAATATCTTTGGTGGTAAGATGCTGCACTCAATAGCTGGAGTTCCTTTTGGATTGTGCAGTATCTGATTGGCAATGTCGTAAGAATATATGTCCATTGGTCCAGAAAGTGGATGACCATAAAACATTTCTCGATGTACCTTGCTGCTCAGCAAAATTGATTCTGTACCGACACTTTTCAGAATTATATTTAGCTTAGTCATTGATAGTGAAATTTAATTTATCACCAATTTTAATATGTTTCATAAGTCTGTTGAGAGGTCTTTTTTTTACTGTACCGATGATGTGCCAACCAGCAGGTGACGGCATGCCGTATATGCCAATATATTTGCCACCTAAACCAACGGAACCTGCCTCAACAAAATTACGCGGTTTATGTCTTCGTTTTGTATACAACTTTTTATCCAATCCATCCAAATACATAAAACCAGGTAAGAAACCAAACATTTGAAATTCGAACTCTTTGGCGCATAATTTTTTGATGATTGTACTTTTTCTCAAGCCTACTTGGTCTACAATCTCATCCCAATCTATACCTTCTGAAAAATTTATCCCTAATTTATATGTCGACGATTTTGCTTGTTCAATTTCTAATTCTTTTCTATTTAATGACTTTAATAAAGAATCGATTTGATTATCTTTGAGATATATAATCAATTCTGACTCACACGCCACTACGTTGTTTATGCGTTTTTTCTGTGATGACAATATATATTCCCCAACTTTAGGTATGGAAAAATCAATGTTCGAGCTGTCTGTAAATTGTATTAAAAATCTACTTCCTCCTATATCTGTAATGGCTACTTCTTCTTCAAATAATTTTTGTGACATATATGTTTCTTTCTTCGAGATAGTTATGTAAAATTGAGATATTAGTCGCTGCATTTACTGTATCGCTGTGCATGCAGATAGTGTCAACTTTCATAGCTATAACTGTGTTTGTAATGCTTTTTATATAATTGTGCTTAACCATGCTTTCTACTTGTTTGCAAATTATTTTATCATCGGTAATCACTGCACCATTCTCAGTTCTATTTACCAATTTTCCCTCACTTGTATACCTGCGATCACCAAATCCCTCTGTTAAAATAACAAAATTTTCCTTGCTTGCCAGATTTGTAAAAATTGAATTTGGAAAACCAACGATGGGTAAGCTTTTATCAATTTTTAAAATCAAGTCCATCATAAGGAGAGCACCTTTTTCTTCTTGGTTTACATAATGATACAATGCGCCATGCGGTTTAATGTGGTTCAATTTTATTTTTTCTTGAATGCAAATTTCCATAAGAGTCCCAACCTGTCTTTCTAAAGAATCACTTAGTTTCTTAGTGGAGAGATCAAGCTTTTTTCTGCCAAAATTTAATTTATCAGGATAACTTGGATGCGCACCCACTGCTATGTAATTATCTTTTGCTATACTGCAAACGCCTCTCATCGTATGCATGTTCCCAGCATGACCACCACAGGCAACATTACACATACTTATAAGGGGTAAAATAGTTCTTTCCAATTGTAAACTTGGATCTATTTCTCCCACATCACAATTTATATTTACATTATACAAAACCAAAAACTTTTAACATACTCCTAAATGCAATTGCAGTTACAATAATAAGTGTAATAATACCCAATATGTTTCTTACTCTTGAATTTGTCTCTGTCTTCATTATTATTTTTTGATTGGCAAGGAACAAAAGAAAAAAAGCGACTATAGGAAGTAGTATTCCATTGGCGATTTGAGCAAACTGAATTATTGTTATTGGTTTATAGCCTAGCGAAGAAAAAATCACTCCGAGAATAATGATAGAAAACCATGTCATAATAAATTTTAGGTCATGCCAATTTGATTTCCATCCAAATAACCCTCTCGCTGCATACGCTGCTGCAAGTGGAGCAGTAATAGCACTACTTAATCCTGCAGCAAAAAAACCAATAGCCATTATGTATTTTGCAGCGTTGCCAAAAATAGGTTTTAATTGTTTTCCAAAATCAGCAATACCTTCAAAAGTGACACCATCTTTGTAGACATTCGCAGCAGTGATAATAATACAGCTAGAAATAATTCCACCAAGAATAATTGCAATTCTATTTTCTATTCTTAATGATTTTAATTGGTTAGGATTGTCCCATTTTTCACTGACAGTGGAAGCATGCAAAAACAAATTGTATGGCACGACAGTAGTTCCTATCAATCCTATGATAATAAATATATGATTTTTAAAGTGACTCACATTTGGAACAAAACCTAATAGTATTTCTGATATATTCGGCTTGACTAAAATAACGGTGGCTAAAAAACATATACTCATTATTAGAACTAATCCAATCAATAATCTAGAAACCCACTTATAATTTCCAAAGTAGAGTAGTACTGACGCTAACCCTCCAAGAATAAATGGCATTATCGTATTGTTGTTTAGAATTAGACTAGAGCCCATAACTGCACCAGAAATGTTTCCTGCCTCATAGGCTGCATTTCCGATCAATATTGCTGATATCACAACAAATATAAAGGCGTATTTTATAATAGGATTAAGTGCAGTTTTTCTAATTGCAGAACCTAATCCGGCTCCAGTCATTAACCCAAGTCTAGCTGCCATTTCTTGAAAAATAATTGCTGTAAAAGTAGCAAGGATCATAACCCAAAGTAAGCCATATCCCGTTTCTTGTCCCGATAGACTACACATTGAAATGGTGCCAGGTCCGATAAATGCAGCCGTTATTAATGTGCTTGGTCCAAAGTATTTTTTAAAACCCATTATTTTAAAAGTTCTTGTTTTGATTTCAAGGCGTACAAAGCAAAACTTGCCAACCAGTGTTCTCCACTATAGTCACCATCCGCAATTTTATTCAATGAATATTCAAGATGTTCATCTGCTATTCTGACCACATTGTCATTATTGTCTAAGACTTTAGCAACGCTATAAAGTGACCATGCTCTAGAAAAATTTAACCCATCAAGATGAACAAGCTTTCCGTCTGATCTGTCTTTTACTTCGCCTGGCTTTAAGTGTAAATCTTTATTAAGTTTGGGTAGAAATGTATCAAGCCAATGAATGAATGTTTTCTTATCTAATACTTTTCTCATTATATCTATTTCCTGTAGACAGGGAGATAGAAAGTCGTAACCACTTGGCTCCCAGTTTATTGGACATCCTTCGTCTTTTAAATAAAAATCTTTCGCCCTAGATTCTATAATTTCCTTTAGATCAATGTCATTAGTAGTAACTGCATAATCATAGGCAAAACTTAACCCAAAAGCAGTATTACTATGTTCACCTACACGGATAGGGTAAACCAGTTTTGGTAAGTATTCAATATATTTTTTTGATATTTCATCGCATAGCGGCTTTATGTTTTTATACCATTTTTTGGAATTTGGGTCCTCCCAAGTATATAGCTCTTCACCAAGTTTTAATAGCCAAGCCCAGCCATACGTTCTTTCAAAACTCTTAGTGTACTTATTAAGTTTAAAGTATTCTATCTCTTTTAAAATATTTTCTTCTGTTAAATTTTGATCTAGTAATTTGATGGCCTTATCAGCATTTCTAATTTCTGGAAAATTCTTTAATAAATATATAATTGACCAATGTCCATGAACAGCAGAATGCCAATCAAAACATCCATAAAATGCAGGATGATGCTCGATCGGCAATTGTAAATCTTCTTTCGATGAGATGACTAATCCTGATTTATAAGGCATTTGATTCGTTATGCACTTTAACGGAAGTTCGATCAGTTTTTCAGCAGAATCTTTATTAAGAGAAGTTGCACTTTCCTTTTTTGCTTCATTATCAATTGACTCTTCCTTGTTATTTTGTTGATTGGATTTGCAAGCCATTATAAAGCAAAGACACAACAAAATATAGTTACTTTTTCTCATCTTAAAATTGTTTGTTCGCTAAGATACGAATGAAATTTAGTAAATATACACAAAGGTTAAAAAGAGTCTTAACACTGATAAGTAATTGTTTACATATTACTCAAACTACTTATATGAATAATAATTATTATTTAATTAATTGGTATTCAATTATTTTACATATATAGATAGTTGTATATATAAATAATACATATATTTGGAAACCCGTATAATCCTTAATGTGTCAGTTGTTTTAACAATTGACGAATTATATATGTATTTAACAAAAGTCAACTTAATGAATTTAATTCGTATTCCTTTTAGTGCTTTTAGAGCTTTCTGTATACTTATAGTTTTACTTTATGCATCCAATACTGTTATTGCGCATAGTACTCAATTTGCTTATTGCATAACTAACGAAGGAAGAATAAGAGTATATGTGGAGCATTGGCATGGAAATATTACTCCAGCACAAACTGCCAATGCAATTGTGAATATAAGTGTCTTCGATAGTTCGACTGGTCAAACAACAACTTTTTCCCAATTACCGGCAGGTGTTGTTTGGGATACAACAATTGATAATCTACCTAATTGTAAAACACCAATTCAGGTTTTGTCTTCTTGCCCAGGTAGAGCAAATACATATAATGATTGGGCATATTGGGAGTTTGTGCCACCAGATTGTTTTGTAAATTTAACTGTAACATTTCTTAGTGTTACAGGAAGTCAGTCTTGGTATTTTGATGAAGCTTGTACTACTTTAATACCAGTTTCTTTGACGGATACATTTGAGGATTGTGTTCCACCTACAGTAAGTTGCCCAAGTGATTATTCTGAGGAAGTAACTAATGCGGATTGTACCTTTACATTAGATTCAAAAGTTGAACCTACAGTACTGTTTGATGATTGTACTCCTATTAGCGACTTAGATATTACTTATGCAATAACAGGAGCACATACAGCCAATGGTTCTGGCTTCGCAACTGGGATTATTCTACCGAAAGGTGTATCTACAATCACTTATGCAATTACAGATAATTCTGATAAAACAACAACTTGTTCATTTAATGTAACAGTTGAGGATAATTCAGGGCCCACTTTAAGTTGCCCTTCTAACTTGAATTTAGAATGCGGTGACCCTACTAATGCTGCGCAAATTGAAGATTGGTTAGAAACAGTTTCTGCTACAGACTTGTGCGGAATTCAAAGTATCACTAACAATTACGATTGTGATGCGTTTTCATTAAATACGATTCAAAATACATTAGATAAATTCCCTCTATTAAATAAAGTTAGTGTTGGGGCTTCTGCAATAAGTTTGATTAAGAACGAATTGCTAAGCGCTGCAATCATAAATGCAAACTCCTCTAAAATTGAATTGCTAAATCTACACAATGATAATTTATATGATAAGTCAATTTGTCTACAATTATCTTATAAAGATGGAATGGCAAATGATTTTTCTGATCTAGTATTTTTAGATGACGAAAATAGAATTATCCCTTATTGGGTTGAAAGCAAGTTAAATAATTCGACAGCTAAAGTATGGTTAAAAATTCCTGAAATTAAAGGTAACAATATATCTAACAATATTACTGCTTTTTACAACACCCAAGCAACTAACCAATTTTCAAAATTCGATGTTCTTAACAACGAAAATAATTCAAAACCTAACGAGATAAAATTTACAGTCAATAGTGATTTCGCAAGACCCTTTGAAGAAGCAGCAGAATCAAAAAATATTCCTCAAAAACTCAAATCAAACTTATCTAAAAATAACGCTTTAATGGACTGTAATTGTACCGCAACTCAAGGCACACAAACATTTGCAATAAATACAATTCAGCAAGCAGAAGACGATGTAAGTTTTTACCAATATGGAACACCAAATGGAGCATCAGCGAATACTGATTTAGAAATGAACGATGCCGTTGTCTTATTTTTATATGAAAATACATTAACTGGAGAAATCAGTCTTTTTATCATTATTGATGATGCTGGCGGTGGAAACGGTGGAGATGGAAGCATAGATTTTTATTGCTTACCTGCAAATGCTACCTTAGATTTTTCAGATGATAATGGAGAAATATCTGGTGTGTTCCCAACTGTTACAGCTTATTGGAGATGGGCAGACTGCTGCACTGATGGTGCACTTATAGGGAACGTTGGTTGTAATAGTACTTTCGATTTTTATCCGCAATTCAATAATGGCATCAATAGCTTAAAGTGGGTGACTGGTAGTTTAGCCAATCCAGTATACAACACATTTAATTCAGCTACTATGCCTATCAGAATCTCTTGCGGAGATGCACAACCTACATGCTGTCCAAATAATAATACAGTAAATATAACTGATGCAACATGCCCGACATCCACAGATGGCGCTATTGATTTGATTACAGATACTGGATCAGCTCCTTATACTTTTTTGTGGTCTACAGGTTCTACCGCGGAGGATATTTCAAACGTGGCTCCAGGTAACTATAGGGTAACTGTAACTGATGCAAATGATTGTGAGCAAACAATTGATGTAGAGGTAAATTCGAAAAATATACCTTTATTAAATTGTCCATCTGATTTAACTTTAGATTATGAAAGTGACATGATTTCAGTAGAATTATCAAACCTTAATGTTTCATATAGTTATGATTGCCCAGATGATGTTACATTGACCTGTGCAGGCTGTGGCGTTTTTGATTGTAGCGATCAAAATTCACTTAAAGTAATAACGGTAGAAGCAGAAGATGTACTGGGCAACACAGATCAGTGTAGCATAAATGTATTTTTAAGAAATAACCCACCCCAAGTTGAATGTCCAAACGACCTAAATTTAAATTGCGGTAATACAAGTAATGAACAATTAATTCATGAATGGTTAGTGACTGTAGATGCTGCAGATGCTGACTTAAGTGATATTAATAATAACTACGATCCATTTGGTTTTACATTCACAAATTACCCTTCCAATAATTTTAATTTTGAAAATTTTGGTCCCAGCTCAGGCAAACAATCTCTCCAAAATGAACCTAATCATTTCTATTATAGATTGTCCAACTCTATGGCACTTTCTAGCGTTGATAAAGGTGTTCAAATAGTGACTTTCACAGCCACAGATTTATGTGGTAATACTTCTACATGTACAGCAACAATCAACGTTGTTGATACTACAGACCCGATAATAAACTGCCCCGACGACATAACCCTTGAATGCGGAGATCCAAATAATGATGCAATAATCACTACTTGGTTAAATACGGTAAATGCATCTGACGAATGCAATGTTAATCCAATAATTACAAACAATTATTCAGGAACTTTTTCAGGTGGGTGTGGAACAACTGGAAGTACAACTGTAAATTTTACTGCCGATGATGAATGTGGAAATACCGCAAGTTGCTCTGCAAGAATTACCATTGTAGATTCAACTCCACCTGAATTTTTAATGAAACCTCAAAATATTACTGTAGAATGTGTAAGTACTGATGGAAATGCTCCAGAACTGTCAAATTGGCTAAGCGCTAACGGTGGGGGTATGGCTCAAGACGATTGTGACGCTAACCTTACATGGACAAATTCTCAAATTAGTAATGTCGTTACTTGCGGTTACGCAAGAGAGATAACATACAATTTTGTAATTACTGATGATTGCGGAAACCAAGCTACAGCAACAGCGATATTTTCCGTTGTAGATGACACCTCGCCCATATTAAACTTACCTGCCGATAGAACGGTAAATTGTGACCCAGCCAATCAAGCTACAATATTAGCTAACGATTTAAATAGTGCCAGTGCAACAGATGATTGTGCTAATGATTCAAACATAACTTTAGATTATGTTCTTTTTAATAGGGTAGAACAATGCGGCAATACATTCACAGAAGTGTATCAATTTACTGCAACAGATGAATGTGGTAATGTGTCTACAGGTTTATATTCATTCTCTATATCAGATTTAGGTTCTCCTGAAATAGATTTACCTGACGCGTTAAGAATTGAATGTGGAGACTTAAATAACCCAAGTTTAATTCAGCAATGGCTAGAAGACACGAGAGAATCGTTTACTGATCTTTGCGGTGGACCGCTTACGATAACAAATAACTGGAACGGAGACTTAGGCGATGGATGCAACCGATTAATAACGGTAATTTGGAATGTTTCAGATGAATGCGGAAATAATTTACAAACCAATACAACAATTATTGTTAGAGATTTATTAAACCCGACTTTTGCCAATTGTCCATCCGATATTACCGTAAATGTTGATGTAGATCTCTGTGGTTCTAACGTCGTATTTTCTACGCCAGTTGGATACGATCAATGCACTGAGCCAGTAAGTGTTGCCCAAATTGCAGGACTTGCTTCGGGTTCTTCATTTCCGATTGGAACAACTACTGTTACTTTTGAAGCCACCGATGCATGTGGTAGAAAATCAAATCCTGATTGTAGTTTTAATATTACAGTAGTAGATTCTGACATTCCGTCAATTCATTGTCCTTCCAATGATGTTATCCAATGTACTGATGACGGAACATGCACATGGTTATCTGACGATTCTATTGATCCAATAGTAGCAGACAATTGTTCTGTGACTTCCGTAACGTATATAGTATCCGGCGCAACTTCTGCAACTGGAACTAAATCTGCAAGTGGAATTATTTTTAATTTAGGTATTAGTACAGTCTGTTACGCAGTTTCAGACGGTAATAACAATGCAAATTGTTGCTTCGATGTATTAGTTGAAGATTGCGAAAAACCAAGTATTGTTTGCCCATCAAGCATTACGGTGGAATGTGATGGAACAGGAAACTTAACTGAACTAAATGATTGGCTCGCGACTGCTAGTGCAAGCGATAATTGCTCAACTAATTTTACCTTCGAGAACACACAGTTCAATAACATATCTGCATGTGGTGAAACCAGTTCAATTGTTTACGAATTCAGAGCAATTGATGAGCAAGGTAACGTATCTGTATGTTATGCCAATTTTAATATTGAAGACAATACAATTCCTGTAATAACCACATCTGCCTCTAACGGTGTTTCAAATTGTGATGATGCCGATGCAGATCTTCTTGATTGGTTAAA
>JAHDBF010000117.1:0-2855 GCA_020630525.1 Saprospiraceae bacterium | reverse complement strand
AGCGCAACAGCATCGGATATATGTGAAGGTTCTATTGATGTTACACCATCGCTATATAATTCAATATCTAATTGTGGGCAATCAGAATCAGAAACATACCTCTTTACAGCGACAGATGCTTGTGGAAATGTTGGGACGAGTCTTGCTACCTTTAACATATTAGATAATGTATCTCCTTTGATTAATTGCCCAACTGACTTAACATTAATTTGTGGAACACCAAATAATCCACAGCTAATTGCCAATTGGTTGGATTCTGTGGTAAGTACTGACGTTTGCGCCTCATCAATAACCTACACTAATAATTATACTGGTCTATTGCCGGATAATTGTAATGGGAGTATATCTATTGCCTTTTTTGCTGAAGATAATTGCGGAAACCAAAGCACTTGTTCTGCTAATTTAATTATGGTTGATAATACTATTCCTGATTTTTATGATTGCCCATCAGATTTAACAATTAATGTTGACGTAGATGGATGTAGTTCTAATCCGATTTTTTCAACACCTGTTGCTGTTGATAATTGTACAGTATCAGTTACACAAACTGCAGGTCCAAGTAGCGGGACCCCATTCCCACTTGGTGACTCGACAATAGAGTTTACTGCTTCTGATGAATGTGGTAATACTGCAACTTGCTCTTTTATTATTACTGTAATTGATTCAGATATTCCAACTTTAATTTGTCCTGCAAACATTAATCAAGTATGTGTGGATTCTGGATCGTGTCTTTGGACTTCTGATAATATCGGTCCATTATATACGATGGAAAACTGCCCAGATGTTGAATTGACTTATACTGTTTCTGGCACATCAAATGCAAGTGGTTCAGGAGATGCTTCAGGAACTTTATTCAATATTGGACTTAGTACAGTTTGTTATAGCATGGAAGATAATAGCGGAAATTCTTCCAGTTGTTGCTTTGATGTCCTTGTTCAAGATTGTGAATCGCCGACAGTAATTTGCCCAACTGATGTGACTGTGGAATGCGATGGTTTTGGTAATTCTACGCAATTAAATACTTGGCTGGCTACAGTTGATGGACGAGATAATTGTATGGATGTACCTTTATTAACAAATGTACTTTTTAATACAGTAAGCGCCTGCGGATTGGGGCAGACCCTAGTGTATGAATTTACGGCTGTTGATAATTTTGGCAACAATTCAGTATGTTACGCAAACTTTACTATCAATGACACAACTTCTCCTAATATAATTGGTGAAGCAACAGACTTAATTGAAGAATGTGACGGGACTGGTGGTACTAACGAATTGCTTGCTTGGTTAAATAATGTCGGTGGTGCATCAGCAACTGATATTTGTAGTGAAATTTTATGGTCTCATGATTATGATGGCTTAGATAATCAATGTGGTTCAACAGGGAATACAGTGGTAACATTTACAGCAACAGATGAATGCGGAAATAGCAGTCAAACACAAGCAACTTATCAAATTATAGATACATCATTACCAATAATTGATTGTCCACAAGATATAACTCTAGCATGTGGTGATAACGCAAATAATGCGATTATAGAAAATTGGTTAAGCTCTGCTTCTGCAATAGACAATTGCAGTACCATTACAATTACAAATAATTACAATAGTAACTTTACCCCAAGTTGTGGAGCAACAGGTGCATATACAGTTACATTTATAGCAGCTGATGATTGTGGAAATACCAGCAATTGCATAGCCTCAATAACAATCCTAGATGACGCTTCTCCAGAAATAGAAGTATTTGCAGCTGACTTAATTTTAAATTGTTCGGATGATAATACCACTATTATCTCTAATTGGTTAAATAACAATGGAGGCGCCATAGCTAATGATGATTGTGACAATGATCTTAGTTGGACAAATACACCTTTAGTTTCTGTTCCAACTTGTGGTAACCTTACAGAAACACCTTATGTCTTTACAGTTACAGATGATTGTTTAAACAGTTCGACAACTATAGCAAATATAATAATCATTGATAATAATGGACCAACATTAAGTTTACCTATTCCTTCCAATGTAGAATGTGACGGTAATGGGAATATTGCAGATTTAAACAATTGGTTGTCTACTGTCAGTGCTATAGATGATTGTAGTAATAATATTAATATTAGTTCACAAATTTACAATACAATAAGTGCATGTGGAGGAGGTGAATCAGTAACATATATTTTTACTGCAACAGATGAATGCGGAAATGACGATACTGGATTGTCTACTTTTACAATTAGCGATGCAACTGTTCCTTTGATTCAATGTCCACCAAATTTATCTTTAGAATGTGGAGATCCTTCAAATGATCAAAGAATATTGGCGTGGCTAAATTCAGCAACAGCTAATGATGTATGTAGTTCTGTAACTGTGGATAGTAATTATCCAAATGCCCTACCAGGAGATTGTAATGGAAATATTGCAGTGACATTTACAGCAACAGATGTTTGTGGTAATACCGCAACTTGTACCTCAAACATTCTAATGAATGATACTCAAGATCCTGTTTTTGTCAATTGTCCTAATGATTTGACTATCAATGTTGATGTTGATAACTGTAGTTCAAATCCTATATTCAGTACACCAATTGCAAGTGATAATTGTACTGTTTCAGTATTACAAACACAAGGTCCAGTAAGCGGATCAGAATTTAATATAGGGACTACCTTGGTAGAATTTACTGCCACTGATTTATGCGGCAATACGGCAATTTGTCAATTTAATATCATTGTTGTAGATAGTGATATTCCAACAGTTTTATGTCCATCGTCGACCATTTCGAAATGTACAGATTTAGGTACGTGTACATGGACTTCTGATTTGTCAGTAAATCCTTCAGCAAATTTTGAAAATTGTCCAAATGC
>JAHDBF010000116.1:2196-12576 GCA_020630525.1 Saprospiraceae bacterium | reverse complement strand
GCTATCTCTTCTGGAGTATCATTTTCTGATATAACTACTTTGAATTGAGCGATGATTTCTCCTTCGTCAAATGCTTCATTAACGTAGTGGATAGTCATCCCTGATTCGGATTCTTTAGCTTGATGGACTGCTTTGTGGACATGCATTCCGTACATTCCTTTACCTCCAAATTTTGGAAGTAGGGAAGGGTGGATGTTTATAATTTTATTTGGAAATTGCTTTATCAAATATCCTGGGATTAGTAATAAAAATCCAGCAAGTATGATAAAGTCTATCTTATGATTTGTTAATATTTTAAGTACGTTTTCTTTATTAGTAAATGCTTCTTTGGGAATATATTCTGAAGGAATATTGTGCGTTTTGCCTCGTTCTAGGACATAAGCATTTTGCCTATTACTTACGATTAGAGATATATTAATAAACTCAATATCTTTAAAGTAGGCAATAATGTTTTCTGCATTACTACCACTTCCAGAAGCGAAAATAGCTAGGTTTATTGCTTTATTTGATGGCACTATATTTATTGGCATTTGAAGGGTCCATCCTTACCATCATTTCATATACTTTACTCTTTTCTCCTCTGCTAGCATCCTTGTATATTTCGATGATTTCATCACGTTTACTTTCTACAAACATCTGGACGATCATAGAGTTAGGATAATCTTTATGGACTTGATCTATAGCAGTGAGCGCACCTGTCATGATTGCTGTAGATTTGCCACTATCTTCTGCCATGCCATCTAATCCCTGTCTATGATACTCATAAAATGCTTGTCTATAATTTCTAACTCTTGGATTCAAAACATTTTCTATGAGATAATATCTGTTTCTCTTTTTTCCTTTGTTTGACCAGTTATCATCTTGCTCCATTACTGCCGGTGGAATAGAATTTAATATATTTTGTCCTTGTTGAAAATATTTTTCTCCGCCTGCTGGACTAAAACTATCGTAATCAAATGCAATAATTGTAACAGCATAAAAAGTTAAAAGTGAAGAAAGGTTATCTATATAGCTGTCAATACTTTTTCTTATCGGTTGATTGTTGGTATAATTTAGAGGCACATTTTTATCAATATAATTAATAAGTTGAGTTACATAGTTTGAATTGTATACAGGTCTTAAAGTTTGAAAAAAGAAATCTGCCGAAAAGGACGATGCAGAATATTCTTGTTTTATAGTAATGTTTAAACTGCCATCAATTTTCTCGAAATTTTCATATTCATCATCTGTCCAACTGGTATTGTTTAAGAAATCTTCGATTTGATTTTCTAGGGTAGTAAATATTTGTGGATCAGCAATTTGTAAACTTGGTGCCACAATCTTTACTTCAATGTTTAATTCTTGTGCAAACATGATTTGTGAAAAAAGCATGATGGCTAATATGGATAAATATTTCATTAATTCGATATTAAAAAACTAAAACGAATCATATTTAAAATTCGTGTAATTATTTAGATTTAAAATAAGAAAAGATCAGTTGACAGATGTCTTCTGCTACTTCTTTTTTGGATTTTAATGGATAACTGTGTTTCTTTCCTTCTTTAGTATATATGTTGACCTTATTGGTATTTCCACCAAATCCTGCACCTTTGTCGTTCAATGAATTTAAGACGATAAAATCAAAATTCTTTCTTTGTAGTTTGCCTAAAGCGTTGCTTTCTTCATTGTTGGTTTCCAAAGCAAAACCTACATTGATTTGATCTTTTGTTTTGATTTTACCGAGTGCAGCGGCAATATCTTGAGTCCGTTCTAAGGCGATACTCATATCATCAGATTTTTTCTTAATCTTAGTATCTGATATTTCTTTTGGTTTATAATCGGCCACTGCGGCAGCCATTATTGCACCATTTGCATCATTATATTCTGCAATGCATGCTTTATACATTTCATTTGCAGAAACGACATTTATTGTTCTAATATTGATATGACTGATACTAAGATGCGTTGGTCCTAGTATCAAGCTTACTTTTGCACCCATATTTGCAAGACAAGCAGCAATTTCGATTCCCATTTTTCCAGTGCTTCGATTTCCGATAAATCTTACTGGATCTAATGCCTCGCGTGTCGGTCCTGCTGTAACGATAAACTTTTTACCAAGCAGTGATTTTTCTGCATCAAAATAAGTTGACAATTGGTCGATGATAGCTTCTGGTTCTGCCATTCTACCATCGCCTACTAGTCCACTTGCCAATTCTCCAGTACCTACAGGAATTAGTATATTGCCATAAGATTCTAGCTTAGCTATATTGTTGATTGCACTTGGGTGTTTCCACATATCTAAGTCCATGGCTGGTGCAAAAAACACAGGGCATTTTGCTGATAGATAGCATGCCAATACAATGTTGTCAGCCATGCCATTTGCCATTTTTGCCAAAGTGTTAGCGGTAGCAGGAGCGATAATCATGGCATCTGCCCATAGTCCGATTTCCACATGATTATTCCATGCTTCTCCATCAGATACTGAGCTATGGACCTTGTTTTTACTTAATGTTGATAAAGTGAGACTAGATATAAAATCTTGAGAAGCGGGTGTCATAATAACCCGTACTTCTGCACCTTGTTTAATGAGTAGCCTACATAGAAAAGCAGCCTTATAAGCTGCTATACTTCCTGTAATTGCTAGAAGAATTTTCTTATGCGCTAATTGCATACAATATTACTATTGAAAAGAAGTCTAATCTTTTTCCACTTCTCTATACCTCCACTCCAATGAATTATCGAGAAACTCATTTGTTGCGATCACTGTTGGGCTAGGTAATTTTTCATAAAACTTAGAGATTTCTATCTGCTCTTTGTTTTCATTTATTTCCTCAATGGTATCTGGAGTAACGGCAAATTCTTCCAATTTGCTATTTAATTCCTCTTTTAATTCAACAGCTAACTGCTTAGCTCTGTGAGAAATTACGTTTAGTGACTCATAGATATTCTTAGTATCTACAGTCAATAATTCCATATTCCTTGCCTTTAAGTTAGGATCAATGCTCTGCACTTGTGTTTTTAAGTCTGACATCTTTAAGCTTATTTAATTCAGTTAGTGATTTATCATATATAGATTTTGCTTCCCTTTTGTATGTAGAATTAGGATACTTTTTAGAAAACAAATCATATTTTTTAATAGACTGTTCAAATCTATCTTCTTTTTTCTCGTAAATACTTTTTTCTGCCCAGTTATAACTAGATTGTAAGATCAAGAATCTGATTTCTTCTCCTCTTTTTGTTTCTGGATAATCTTTTAGCATATTTTCAAATGACCTAATTGCTGAGTTGTAATTTTTTAGGTCATAATATAGTTTTGCTTGGTCAAAAGTTTTTGCCTCCATTTTTGCCCTCAGTTGGTCAATGTATTGATTGCAACTTGCGACTCTATCACTATCAGGATATGCATTAGCAAAAGATTGGAATGCCTCAATCGCCTCTTTGGAAGAAGTTTGATCTAATCTAAAGTTAGGTGACATTTTATACTTGGCATAAGCTGACATATAATCAGCTTCTTCTCTATTTTCAGAATTATAGAATGACGTTGCAAAGTTTTTAAAATAATGAGAAGCAAGTATAAACTCGTTTAAATGAAAATGAGTGTATGCAAATTTATAATATAATTCTTCCGCTTCTTCTTTGCCTCTATAGAAAGGGATTACTGATTCGTACAATATTTGAGCCTTTACGTACTCTTCATCGTCGTAATATTTGTTTGCCGCACGATACATTTTTTCTGGATCGTTGCTCAATCTTAATTTTTCATACTCAGACCTACAAGATACAAGTATAAAAATGGTTAATATTATAAAAGGAAATTTCTTCATTTAAGCGTGCAAAATTAAGTTTTTTTTTATCCGAAAGCAAATCTTATAAAAGCTACAGAGATAACACTTTTTAAAAGAATAAATGCTAAATATGGCTAATCTTTAGAAATACTTAACGACCCAACCCGATTATTGGATTTTTGAACGCAAGCTTTGTACTTTTTTGATGAATTCCATCAAATTTGGGTTGACTGCTAATTTGATTTTATTATTGCCTGCATAAATACTCACATAATTACTGCTTTTAAATATTGAAAACTGATAAAATGGAATGAGCCAATAGTATGTTCTTCCATAGGATTTTAAACCTACGATTAATCCTTTTTTGCGTATTTCAATATTGGTATAATTGATTTCAAGTGTTTTCTTGATTATATGGTTAATTTCTGGTGATGCTTCGATAATAATCTGCCGCCCAGATCCTATACCTTTGAGTTTAATTCTTTCTAGGAATGTATATTTAGTTCCTACGATATCAGTGATTTCTTTTTTTGTTTTGTTGTCTAATCTACTGACATCTACAATCATTGTATTGATTTTAATTATTTAAATATTCACATAAAAGGCGCTGAAAATAATGAACACCTTTTTCTCTTTTTACAGAAAATCTGCCTTTATTAAAAAATCTAGATTTCATGCCTTTGTGTACTTCTTCAACAACAAACTCATCTTCGCGTTCAGTTTTTTCCGCTAAATTTAAAGCATCCATTTGATCAAATATTGCTTGATCTTTTACATAGTAAACAAAATTCACTTTGGTAATTTCTGGAGTGAGTGGTTTTACTATATTGTATTGCACGCCCCATGGATAAACATTTAGCATAAAGTTTGGATAAAACCACAAGTAATAAGCAGTGATTTCTTTTCCAAAATGTGGGTGATCTTCGGGAAAGTCGAATGTTGGACTACCTTTATCTGCAAACCCGATTTGGGTAACGATATGATCGTCTACCTCAGTAACATAATTTCCATAATCTAATAATGCGCCTAGATCATTATGTACGAATGGAATATGGAATCCTTCTAAATAATTCTCTATGTACAATGCCCAATGGCAGTTTATGGTATATTCCGTATTTATCTCTGGTTGATGAATGAAGCTCTTAAAATCTAAAAAGTATAAATATTTGTCAAGTCCTTTTTTTATAATGTCAAATGGAATTTCTGGATTCATTGAACTAAACAACTGATTATTCCATTGGCTTAAAGATATTTCTTGAAGATGGTCGCATGGTCTTGGAAAATTTTCCACTTCCTTGAATTCTGGCATAAATTCTACATTCCCTTCAAAATTGAATCTTCTGCCGTGATAATTACAAGTCAGTTTGCGGTGTGTACCTGGATGCTGGATTAGTTTAAAACCACGGTGCGTACATATGTTTGGGAAACATTGGATTTGGTCTTCTTTTTTTAATAGTAGTATTGGTTCGCCTAAGTATTTTGGCAATAAGTCTATAGGATAGGCATTGGTGTTTCCAGAGAATAACACATTTTTATCTCCAATGTGGTTCCAAGACCTGGAGAATATTTTAGATTTTGAATTTTCCCATACTTGAGTATTATTGTAAAATTTGGGGTCAATTGTTTCGGCCAATTCTATCTGCGGATGTACAAACCAATTTTGCATTGTGTAATATATTTGCATAAAATTAAAATTACCTTTGAAAAACTTGGTTTATTTTTGACTAAATTAGTTTTGATCGCGCGAACTAATCTGTAGGGTTTTTGTAGTGCTTTGTAGGGTTTATGTGGAAGTTTTGATTCAAATAGAAAATTTCTTTTTGTATATTTTACATACCTTTTAGTTGTTTTATATAAAAAACTCCAAACACCCTAAAATGCCAATTTTAAAATCTAATAATATAGCTTTTGCGTTGTTTAATGCGATTCCATCAATGGCTATATTTAAAGATTTAACATTTTCCATTCAAAATGTCAATGCAAAGTTTAAAAGTAGATTCCGTCACGTGGATTACGATAATTGTACAGACCTTGTTGTTGAAAGTATATTTTCTGAAGAAACATGTATTGCTATAAAAGAACTAGATGCAAAGGCTATCGTGGAGAATCTCCCTCTAAAAATATCAATTATAGAAAAAGGTATACAATACCAGTTAACTTCTTGTCCAATAATAAGTGAGGATAGAAAATTGATTGGAATATTAAACACTTTCCAAGTAAAAAGCGATGATCATGCAATTGACAGTAGTAGTATAGATCATACATCAAAAATTCTAGAAACCGTTGAGTTAACAAAAAATAGAATATCTAATGACCTACATGATGACTTAGGACAAAGTCTAACGTTGATAAAATTTGCAATTCAAAATGATGCACCGAAAGCGCATGTATTTGATCTTATAAATTCTAGCTTAGAAAATCTACGGGATTTAAATAAAGACCTAAGTCCTGAAATGCTAAAAAAGCAGTGCCTATACGCAAATATTTACCAACTATTTAAACGAATAAATCTTTCTAAAGTAGGAATAGATTTCCGGTTGGATATCGGAGATTTACTTCCTGAAGTAGAACCAGAAACGGCATTACACATTTATAGAATTATCCAAGAATTAATTAATAATATTTGTAAACATTCTGATGCAAGCTTTTGTAATTTAATCATCGATATCGATCAAGAAATTTTAACTTTTACAATGAAAGACGATGGCAAGATATTCACACATTCAGATGAGGATAAAATTTCTGAAGGCTTTGGGTTGAAGTCTATTGCCAGTAGATTGGAGATAACTGGTGCAGTATTAAAACATAATACAGTCGTGTATTCTGATCAGCTTATTAATCAAGTTGTAATCTCGATCAAAGCCTAAACTTTACTGAGCAATATTTTTTTCTTTAGCTATAAGCATTCTTAAAATCTTTAAGGTTAGAACTCCTATTAACAGTTTATTTGGCAATTGAATTTCTTGTGGAATTTGAAATAAATTCAATATTAGCAAAACCAATATGGAGATAAAAATTAATAGGATTAACTTAATGATTTTGTTAAATCTCGAATAAGGTAAAAATCCTAGAATCAGAAAGAAGGGATTCATCCAGAGAAGATTCCAATTGTTTTTGGTAGTTTCATGATTCGTCCCAAACCACATAAAAGCGATAATTAGACCTGCAATTCCAACTATGATAAAGCATATTCGATCATAAAAATTGATGATTGTGCTGTTATCAAAGAGCTTAAAACTTAGTAAGAAAATTATAAATTCTATGATTAATAAAATTCCAAAAACCAAAATTGGGTTAAAAAAAGGTGCTTTTTGATTTGTTTTTTCTTGGACATAATCTGCTACCAGATTGTCTTCCAAAACAATATTTTTTTCACCTCTAAAACTATTATTTAGATGATCGTGAAGATACATAGGCAAGAAAAGTTGATCCCTGATGTTGGTAGTTTTATCAGCTATTGACCCGACGATTAGATCCATGCCATAAAAAACCCATGGTTTTACTTCCATTGATTCCTTCAGCATTTCTCTGAAAGTTATGGTTTTGGTAGGTTTTTGAGGCCAAGACAGACCAGCTACATTATTGTCTAAAATATCAGCAATTCTAGTACTGCAATTGTCAAAAAAGAAATCATAGTAGTATTTGCGATTTTCTGGTTTGTAGTTTTCTACTAAAAAAGCATAAATGGCTTGCTTCTCCTGAAGCGTTAAATCTAATTTCTGTTCGTACACAGAGCGTTTTTCTCGGTGGTAATGTTTATGAAAACCACCGTTGGTCTCTGCACCCATCCGATATAGTAATTTCCCTGCTAAAAACTTGGTATAAAAACCAGGTTCATTAAATGAAAAAATACCATAATTGAACACATAATCTAAGGATTGTGCTGGATCAGATACCCTAATTCCTGTGTGCCCAAAAGAAGTGTACACTTCAGAACCTCTATCAACAGAATAAATTGAGATAGTTGCCGAATCACTTAATTGACTTTGCCCAATTAAATTAACGGATACTAGTATGCTTACTAATAAAATAGTTAGATAAGAAATGCAATTTTTTAAATTCACATTTCAAATATATGTATAAAATAAGTTAACTACTATTTTACGATGGTCCCGTTTTCCCAATCGTTTTCTGGACTGACAAAACTTAATTTTCCTTCAGAGTTTTCCGCCATTAGAACCATCCCTTGAGACTCTACGCCTCTGATTTTTCTTGCTGCCAAATTAGCAATGATGGTAACTTTTTTGCCTATTATTTCTGTAGGGTCATACTGTTCTGCAATTCCGGAAACAACGGTTCTTTGTTCAAAACCTAGATCGATTTTAAGTTCTAAAAGTTTATTGGCTTTTGGTACTTTCTTGGCTTCTAAGACAGTTGCGGTTCTGAAATCCATTTTTGTAAAATCATCAAAATTGATGTTTTCTTTTACTGGTGGAGCTTTTATTTCTTCGGTAGATTCTTTGGTAGCATTAAGTCTATCTACTTGTTCTTGTATTACCTCGTCAGTAATCCTTGTAAATAGGTGAGCAGATTTATTAAGTTGGTGATCCTCTTTTACAAGATGTTCTCCTTCTGCTAGCATATTCATCAACTCCACAAATTCTCCACTTTCCTCTATTGTTGGGAGGGACATCATTGATCTAATATTGTCGGCGCATTTTGGCATAAAAGGCCTTACTGCGAGGCTTAGAGCAGCACAATATTGTAAAAGCAAGTTCATGACTACTGCTACTACTTCTGGTTCTTCTTTTATGGCTTTCCAAGGCTCGTTAAATTGTAAGATTTGATTACCCAAACTACTGATTTCCATCACCTTAGCTAATGCTGCTCTGAATTCGAAAGCGCGAATGTGATCTCCGTATTCTGAAAGTTCATCAAACAGTCTAAGTAATTCTGAATCATGAAAAGCAGTTTCGAGATCTCCTTCTGGGCCAACAATCATTTCGTCTTCATCAAAACTTGGCACTTTACCATCATAGTATTTATGGGTTAAAACCATAACTCTATTTACAAAGTTAGCCAAGTTGTTAACTAGCTCATTATTTACAGCATCTTGAAAACCAGTCCAAGTAAACTCAGAATCTTTTTGCTCAGGCATGTTACGCGTCATGGTATACCTTAACTCATCTTCTTTGCCTGGCATGTTTTCTAGATATTCAGGAACCCAAACTGCCCAATTCCTGCTGGTCGAAATTTTGTCACCTTCTAAATTCATAAACTGATTTGCTGGTACGTTAGTTGGTAAAATGAATCCTCCGTGGGCTTTTAGGATGGCTGGGAAAATGATGCAATGGAAAACGATATTGTCTTTGCCGATAAAGTGTATCAGTTGAGAATCTTCATTTTTCCAATAGTCTTTCCAGTCTTTGTTGTTTTGTTTTGACCATGCAATTGTTGAGGAGATGTACCCTATCGGTGCATCCATCCAAACGTAGAGTTTTTTTCCTTCAGAACCTGGGATTTCTTTAGGAATATCTACGCCCCAATCCAAATCTCTAGTCATAGACCTAGGTTGTAAACCTCCATCTAGCCATGATTTGCATTGACCAATAACATGTTTTTTCCAATCGCTTGGATCGTGATGCGTTGTACCATCAACCGTACCTTCAGTAATCCATTCACGTAACCAATCTTCATCTTGATCCAATGGTAAATACCAATGGCTAGTCTGCTGTAAAACTGGTTTTTCTCCTGTTAACGTTGAAACAGGGTTGATTAATTCTGTAGGGCTAAGAGTACTGCCGCAATTTTCGCACTGATCTCCGTATGCAGCATCATGACTACATTTGGGACAAGTACCTTTTATATATCTATCTGCTAAAAATTGATTTGCTTTTGCGTCGTAATATTGTTCACTGGTTTTCTCAATGAATTTACCTTTTTTGTGTAATTCTCTGAAAAAGTCCTGTGCAGTTTCATGGTGTAATTGATCAGAAGTCCTATGATAATGATCAAAGGAAATTCCCATCTTTTCAAAACTGTCTTTGAATAATTCGTGATAGTTATCGACAACTGCTTGTGGTGTTGTCTGCTCTTTGATGGCTTTCATTGTGATTGCGGCACCATTTTCGTCAGAGCCACAAATGAAAACAATGTCTTTTCCCATCATTCTTTGAAACCGTACATAGATATCTGCGGACAGATATGCACCTGATAAATGACCAATATGTAGTGGTCCATTTGCGTAGGGCAAAGCAGATGTAACAATGATGCGTTTGGCTTCGTTCATTTTTAATAAGCAGACTAAGCTACAAAAGTAGTTTTTCTATATATATCTTAATAATTTATATATGAATTATTTTCAAGTAAATTGATATTTTTTGCAAAATCGTTGTCAACAGGTACTAGGAAAGGGTGATGGTGGGTTAAAATGGTTATAATTGTGATATGAATTCATCATTTTTCTGAACTAACCTTAGCTTTTTTAATAAAAGAATTTGAAGTGAATTCGAAATATCTTGAAATATATCATTTCCATTTCCTAAAGGTGAACCTAATTATTCCTCAAAATTGTTAACTTTAGTAATCAAACTTTGATAATGAATGTCCACTTTAGAATTAAAGATTAGGTTAAAAGAAAAAATTGAAGGGTTAAATGAGGTTTATTTTCTTGAGT
>JAHDBF010000116.1:0-2096 GCA_020630525.1 Saprospiraceae bacterium | reverse complement strand
AAGTAATTTCAATATGCGATATGAGAATGGATCCGAAACATATCAAGTCTCTTTTAGAATAATACCACCCATAAATTTTATCAATAAATAAACATAAATAAGAAAAGTAACTAACCCATTTGCTCAGACAATTCCATCCATTCCATTTCCATTTCTTCGATAGAATTTTTGATTTCTTCTAGTTTTTTGGAGTATTCTTGGATTGTCTCTAAGTCCAAATTTGGATCTAAGAATTTGTTTTCTAGTGTTTTCTTTTCTTCTTCGAGATTAGCAATCTTTTTCTCTAGGTTGTTGACTTTGTTTTTAAGTTTTTTCTGTTCTTTTTGATCTTCGTAAGAGTTGGTTTCTGGTTTTGTTTTTACAGATGTTTCTCTAGTTGATTCGATGGCTTTTTGTTTTTGGAGGATTCTATATTCACTATATTTTCCATTGTAATCTTTGACATTTCCTTTGCCATCTAGGATGAATAAATGCTCAACCAATTTATCTAATAAAAACCTATCATGAGAGATAATAATATAACATCCTTGGAATGTCATCAGATAATCTTCCAAGATGTTTAAGGTAATAATATCCAAGTCATTAGTAGGTTCATCAAGGATTAAAAAGTTGGGATTTGCCATTAATACTGTGAGCAGATACAGCCTCCGTCTCTCACCACCACTTAGCTTTGAAACATAGACTTGTTGCTGTGGTCTTGGGAATAGAAATCGTTCTAACAATTGTTCTGCCGTCAGCTTTTTGCCACTATCTAACGGAATATACTCAGCAACTTCCCTTACCACATCAATGACACGTTGATCTTGGCCCATTGATAAACCATCTTGATTGTAATAGCCAAAATTTACGGTTTCTCCGACTACTATCTTTCCAGAATCAGGACGGAGTTCTTTAGTCAGCATTTTAATGAATGTAGATTTTCCAGCACCATTGGGACCTACGATTCCAAGCCTTTCTCCTTTTCTAAATTTATAGCTAAAATCATCAATAATCTTAATGTCACCAAACGACTTACTAATATTATGAGCTTCCAATATTTTGCCTCCAAGACGACTTGCTTGGACGTGAATTTTCATTTCGTCTTCTTTATTAAAAGAACGATAATCTGATTTTATCTCATCAAATTTTTGAACCCTAGATTTTGCTTTTGTACCTCTACCAGATGGCATTCTACGTACCCAATCAAGTTCTTTTTTGTATAATTGCTTGAGCTTGTCTTGTCTGACGGCATCATTCGCAATCCGCGCCGCTTTCTTTTCTAAGTAGTCGCTATAAGAACCTCTATAACTGTATAGATTACCATTGTCTATTTCAATGATTTCATTGCATACTTCTTCTAAAAAATAACGATCATGGGTCACCATTAGTAACGTTATCTTATCATTAGAAAGGTATTCTTCTAGCCATTCTACCATATCTAGATCCAGATGATTGGTAGGTTCGTCTAAGATTAGAAATTCTGGCTCTTCTATAATAATTCTTGCCAATGCTACCCGTTTTAATTGACCTCCGGAAAGCAAAGATATTGGTTGGCTTAAGTCATTGATGTTTAGTTTAGATAGCGTTTCTTTTATTTTCGAGTCTAATCCCCATGCCTTAAGATTGTCAATTTTGAGGATTAATTCTTGAATTTTTTGCTCATCTTTTTGCTCTATTGCAGTTTGGTATGCTTTTAAAGTTTGAATGGTTGGATTATCCGAATTATAGATCGCCTCAAGTACATTTAATCCAGAATCAAATTTTGGTTCTTGCTTTAGGAAAATCGTGCTAATCTCTTTATTAAATTGGATTTTTGCCGTTTCTCCTTCTGGCGATTCTTCGCCTGCAATTACTCTAAGTAAAGTGCTTTTTCCTGTTCCGTTTCTAGCAATCAAAGCAATTTTTTGACCCTTAGAAATAGTGAAGTTAAGTTTGTCAAAAAGCACTTTTTCTCCGTAAGACTTAGAAACGTTTTCCAATTTTAAATACTGCATTCGGCAAAGATAGAAATATGCATTCCATAGTACGCAGAATTTTTATTTTCCTTTTACCAACCATTTTTTAATTCCGTCCGATAAGACTTAAAAATACACGAATCATGAAATATTTAATTGGAT
>JAHDBF010000115.1 GCA_020630525.1 Saprospiraceae bacterium | reverse complement strand
GGTCTTATGTACTCAACTAAAATACGGAGAGATTTTCCTTCTTGGTTTTTGAGGTTAATAATTTGAGGTCTTCTATTTATCCTTGTTTGTTGAATTTTTTCGAAGAGGATTGATTCGTTGAGATGACAAAAATTTAATGTTTCTAACTCGTTTGAAACCAATTGTATTTTTCCTAAGTAATTTTCATCAGATATTGACTCAATAACTTTTACCAAAATTGCACTAGTGTTGGCTTGAATTATTTGTTTTAACACAGCAATTGGGTTATAAGCATCTTTTTTATCTATTGGAGTAAACAACACCTCTATCCTACCGTTACATCCGAGACCAATCCCGATTTCATCTGAGTCATCATCCATTGTGTCATAGACTACACGACTTGGACTTTTGCTATGAATCGCTTTTAGTGATCTGCGCAATGCATCTCCTTCTAGACAACCACCACTTATTCCTCCTGTCCAGTTCCCTTTACTATTGACCAACATTCTTGCACCTATTCTACGGTAAGCCGATTCCTCTACATTGACGACAGTAGCTAAAGCCCAACTTTCTTCATCAGAAGAGGCATTATATAACTCAACAATTTTTCTTATTTCCTTCAATGATAGATTGATTAACACTAATAATACTAGCTATAAATATTTTTATCTTCATATTTTAAATAGTTATCACTTCTAAGTTAATATATTGAATTGAATTAAAAACATATTGTTAAGTTTGAATGCATTTAATCTATATAAAAAATCAAATTGAATTGATATTGAATACAGTTTTCTACTTTCTATTCTTTCTTATTATCTCAACCCAAATTGCATGTAACACAAAAAGCAATACCATTTCTGTATCTAAGTACAATGATAAAAATTCAAATGTAGACTATGATTTTGACACACCGTCAAATACATTTACACTAGATAAAAGATTAGTTGAAATATCAGGATTGTGCTTTGATTACAAAAATCAAAGACTAATTACACACAATGATGAAGATGGAATTTTCTTTTTCTTAAATCCAAATAATGGGACTATTCAAAAGACAATAAAATTTAGCACTCCTGAAGATTATGAAGGAATTACTTTATGGAATGAAAATATAATCACTATAACCAGCTCGGGTGAATTAAAAATATACAATATAAAAACAGAAATTACTGAAATAATAAGATTGCCTTTTTCTAAACAAAATAACATTGAAGGATTATGTACTACGACAGATCAATCCAAGTTATTAATAGCAACAAAAGGTAAAAATTTAAATCTTGAATTAGGCACAAAATCTATTTATGCTTTCGACCTTACAAATAGAAGCTTAGATACAAGTGCATTTCTGAATATTAAAATAAAAACTTTGAAAGAATGGCAGACCAGTCATACTAAAACAACGCATAGATTAGATCAATTGCAAAATTTAAAAGCTTTAGACATCTTTGCTCCATCTGGAATTGAAATAAATCCGCTAAATCAAGATATCTATATCAGTTCAGCAAAAGGAAGCACGGTAGTAATATACGATAAGAATAAAAACCTAAAAAACATTATTTTTCTTGACCAAAATTCTAATCCTCAACCAGAGGGAATTTGTTTTGATGAAGGTGGAAATTTATACATTAGTACAGAAGGTAAGACGCATTTTGGAAAAATATTCAAATACATAAAAAAGAAATAATGAGTAATAATATATTGATCTTGTTGGTGTTTTTTGTCCTTACCTTTAACAGTTGCGGAACAGTAAAAAATGCGCATTATAGCAAAGAGAATCAGAAATGGGAAAATACAATTTTTGACTCAAGCAAACAAGCCATTCATACATTATACCTCATAGGTGATAGTGGAGAAATAGACGACAAATCTAAAAGATCAAATGATGTAGTCGATGCAATGGATATATCACTTAGAAAAGAAAAGTCAGAAACAAGTTTAGTTTTTCTAGGTGACAACATATACCCAAAAGGGTTATCACCAATAGACAGCGAAGAAAGGTTGGAAGAAGAAAAAATTCTCAATGCACAACTTTCCTTAGCTGAAAGTCACAAAGGGAAAACCTACTTTATCCCAGGTAATCACGATTGGAATCACTATAGTGCAGGAGGCAAAGAATATGTATTGAGACAAGAAGAGTATGTTGAAAAATTTAGTAAGAATGTATACTTTTTTCCTAATAACGCATGCGGCGATCCAGTTATCGAAGAGATAAATGATGCTCTAGTTTTTATATTTCTTGACACTCAATGGTGGCTTCAAGATTGGACTAAAGAAAACGAGATTAATCAAGGATGCAAAATACAAACTAGAGAAGCACTATTGACAAACGTTGAAAATATATTCAATGATTTTTCAGATAGACAAATCATTGTATTAATGCATCATCCGATAAAAAGCAACGGCACGCATGGTGGTTACTTCGGATTAAAATCCCATATATTTCCATTTACAGAATTTATAGATAATTTATGGATTCCGCTTCCTGTAATTGGATCAATACATCCTATACTAAGAAAAACAATAGGGCACCCTCAAGACATTACAAATAAGAAGAATCAGGCGTTGGTATATGCGTTGGAAAATATTGCAAAGACAACAAATGCGAATGTAGTATTCGCAACTGGACATGATCATGGAATGCAATATTTTGATGATGGGAATATAAAACATATTGTAAGTGGAGCTGGTGGAAAAACTGATTATGTAAAAAAAGGTGGTGACGCTGATTACGCAAGACAAGCAAGAGGATATACCAAAATTTTGTTTTTTGAAAATAATGAATCTTGGGTTGAGTATTACAAATTGGATAATAAAAACAACAAGGCGATTCTTGATTTTAGAACAATGATTCATAAATAATATATTTTGTATGGGACGATACATACGCCAAACGTTACTTAAAGAAATTGGCATAAAAGGTCAAGAAAAACTAAGTAAAGCAAAGCTTGCAATAGTAGGTTGTGGAGGTCTAGGTTCTATCGTTGCTCCTTACCTTGCTGGTGCAGGCATCGGTCAGTTGTTATTGATCGATGGTGATACTCCAGAAATAAGCAATTTACATAGACAAGTCATCTTTAAAGAGAATGAAAAATCTTCAAAAAGTGCAGCTTTAAAAACCCATATCACCTCATTAAATAGTGATATAAAGGTCTTGCATATTAATGAAATGCTTAGCAAAAAAAACATTGAAATATTAAAACAATATGACTTAATTATAGAATGTACAGATGATATGATGACCAAGTACTTGGTTAATGATTATTGTCACATAAATCGTATTCCTATGGTGTATGGTGCCATATATAAATTCGAAGGCTATGTTTCTACTTTTGAAAACAAAAGTGAGTCTTCTATACATCTTAGAGATGTATTTCCGCAACCAGATCTTACAATCCCAAGTTGTTCAGAAGTCGGAGTTATGAATAGTATCGCCGGATTGATAGGGATATTACAAGCCAATGAAGCATTGAAATTTATTCTAAAAATAGGTAAACCATTAATCGGAAAATTACTAAACTACAACGTATTGACCAATGAGCAAATGAAATTAAACTTAAAAAAAACGTGGACAACAGACTTAGTAAATTTATATAAAAACGAATCCTATCAATTAATGAATTGTACTAATAATGAGATCTCTATAGAATTATTTTTAAAGAATAAAAAAGCTTATACACTAGTCTCAATTCTTGAAGACGACGAGCATCAAAACATTACAGAATCAACAATAAGGATGCCGCTTTCTATGCTAAACATTTACGAATGGGAAGAAACAGATACACCTACCGTTTTCTATTGTTTAACAGGAAAACGATCGTCTGCTCTTGTGCAGCAATTATTAGAAGATGATAACGAATTGGATATTTATAGTCTGACAGGAGGATTGAAGAAATTTCTAAAAGAAAAAGGATAGCTAGGGTCTTGCATTCACCCAATAAGATCCATTTTCTAAATATTCTTTTTTCCAAATTGGTACTGATTTTTTTAATTCGTCAATAGCAAATTCACATGCTTCGAAAGCAGCTTTTCTATGCTTAGCAGATACTGCTATGATAACTGCAATTTCTTCTAGACCAACGTCTCCTATGCGATGATGTAAAGCGATTTTTTTTGCATCAAATTTTTCTAGGCAACTGTAAGCAATCTTTTTCATTTCCTTAATTGCCATTTCAACATAGGATTCAAAAGCCAATTTTTTTATTACTTCTCCTTTGTTCATATCTCTTACTGTACCTACAAAAAGTACATTTCCACCACAACTTTGATCCAATACAAAGTTGTAACAAGCATCCACAGAAAGGACTTTATCCGATATTTTTATGTCTATTAATTTATCCACCAGCGACAGGAGGTATTATAGCTATTTCATCCTTAGAAGAAATAACGGTATGATCGTCTGCGTAGCTTTGGTTTACTGCTACCATACATAAATTTATGTTTGACATTTCTGGAAACTGCTTACTAAGAAAAGTTCTTAATTCTTGAACAGTTGAGATTTTAACATTACCATCTATTTCAAGGATTTCTTGATTAACAATTTCTTTTACTATTCCAAAACATTTTACTTTCATTTCAAAACAAGTATTGATAAAATAATCTTAGTGAGACAATAAGGATAAGAGCACCTGTGGTTTTCTTTACCATTGTTGGGTTTAATTTTTTTATAGTAACCCTACTTCCAATTTGTCCTCCCAAAATTACAACGATAATTAAGATCCAATATTTATTTAAATCTATATTATTAAAATTACTGCTTACGAGTCCTAAAACTCCAGCAAGAGAATTTACCAAAATAAAAAATGCAGTTGTAGCTGCGATGACTTTTGGTTTAGCCCAATTAGATAAATATAAAATAGGAGATAAAAAAATTCCACCACCGATTCCCACGAGACCAGATAAAAAACCTATCCCTCCACCGACAATACCATTAGCATAATTACTTAATTGCTTTGTCTTTCGCTCTTGTGCCCAAAACAACATTAACATAGCAGCAACAAAAAGTGAACTAGCCAATAATAAAAAAAAGAACTTTTCTTCCAACTGAAAACTTCCTCCAATGTATGCCATCGGAACACTTAATAAAACCAATGGTATTACCTTTTTCCAATCAATAAAATTACTTTGATTAAAAATCAACACGCTTCCCGATACCACTGCAACATTACATAAAAGTGCTATTAATTTTACATCCAAAAAATCAATAGAAAAAAGTGATAAGATTGCCAAGTAACTTGACCCACCTCCGAATCCTGCAGAAGAGTATAATACAGCGACTACAAAAAACAAACTGGCTATTATAATCAGCTCGTACTCCAAAACAAAAGCTATTCTTCAATAACTTTTAGCAATAATTTTCCTCTTTTATCTCCAGAAAACAATCTTTGATAAGTATCATAAAAGTTATCTATTCCATCATATACATCTTCCTCTGTTTTTAGCTTTCCTTCCATGATCCACATGCCCATCTGCATGCCTGCTTCTGCATATTTTTTGGCATAATCTAGGACCACCATTCCCTGCATGGTAGCACGATTAACCAAAAGAGAAAGATAATTTTTTGGGCCTTGTATTACCGTATTATTATATTGAGAAATGGCTCCACATATCACCACCCGCGCATGCATTCTCAACCTTGCCAAGGCCGCATCTAGAATATCACCACCAACATTATCAAAATATACGTCAATACCTTTAGGACAATGCGTTTTAATGCCTGAACTGACATTTTCATTTTTATAATCAATACAAGCATCAAAGCCCAAACCTTCCACAACATGTTTGCATTTTTCAGGTCCACCTGCGATTCCTACTACCCTACATCCCTTTATCTTTGCAATCTGCCCAACAACACTACCTACAGCTCCTGCTGCACCCGATACTAAAACCACATCTCCTTCCCTAATTTTTCCTACTTCTAATATTCCAAAATAAGCAGTCATGCCTGGCATCCCTAAAGTTCCAAGATATTTCGTCATTGGAATCATGGACGTATCTACTTTAAAATGTCCCTTACCGTCAGTGGTAAAATATTGCTGCACACCTCCCCAACCCGTTAAGATGTCACCTACTTTAAAGCTTGGATGATTGTTAGATTTTACGACTTCACCGATTGTACCTGAGCGCATTACTTCATCTATGCCAACGGGAGGGATATATGATCGCGTATCATTCATCCATCCGCGCATCGCAGGATCAAGCGATATATAATGGGTTTGTATTAAAACCTCACCTTCTTTTGGTTCAGGTATAACACTTTCCACCATTTCCCAAGTATTGCTATCCACCGGACCGTTGGGTCTATTTCTTAATAATATTTGTTTGTTCATAATTTATGTTGCAAGTTTATCGGCAATAATCTTCATTGCCTCATCATGATAAATCACGGCAATATGTCCGCATTTCAATTCTATATTTTTGTGAATATCTGTTTCATTTTCGAGACACACTTCCCATGGTACGATACCATCAGTTTTGGTATAAAGTGCAGTAACTGGCATTGGTGGTGGATTACCCATATTCGCTAATAGCTCTGGTGGATTAGGTTTAAACTTTTTAATCTTTGCAGCCAAATTCATGATAAACTCGCCATAGTTCTTTTCGTGCTTAATTTTAAATGGCGAACATAAAGTTATCACCTGTTCGATTTTTTCAGGATGCAATTTTGCCAATTCTCTTGCGTAAATTCCTCCTAAGCTCCATCCGATCAGCACTATTTTTTCACCTCTATCTTGATAAAGTTTATCAATTTTAGCTTCTAACTTTGGTAAATAAGTAGTGGTATCGCCTAGATTTCGTCCCAATCCCCATGGATGCGCTTGATAACCTATATTATTAATGAATGTTCTAAGCTTTTTAGTCAATCTATCCACTCCCATTAATCCAGGCAATACTAAAACATGTTTACCATTTCCCTTCTTTTCAGGAGAAAAAGACTTTATAAACTTTCTGGCTTTAAAAGACTCCCAAATCGCCCTAAATCCTTCTGCTAAGTGATAAAAAATAGAGGGTCGCTTAATTTTTGCTCGATCAAATTGTATATCAGACATCATTTATCGTTTGACGCAAATTATAACAAAATATACTTCTAATTGGTGATTTTACCCATTTAATAAATTCAAATTACAGTTCAGACAGTTAATTCTACAATTCAGAAAGTCAAATTTTCAATCTTTTATAATTCGACGCATATTTGAGTCATGAAAAAAGGAATAATAAATAAATCAATTTTTACATCAGTAATACTAGTGATTTTTGCATTTAATATCAATAGCCAAACAAGCATTTCTGGAATTGTAAAAGACAAAAAAGGCATCACTATTATAGGTGCAAATGTGTTTATTGAAGATTCTTATGACGGTGGTGTTACTGATATTGATGGTAATTTTGAATTCACTACAGATCTCACTGGAGCCCAAACGATAATAATTACTTACCTAGGATTCGAAACAAAAAAAATAAAATCAGACATTACAGATTTTAAAAATATTTCTGTTACTCTTCGAGAATCTGCCATGACTTTGGATGCCGTTGAGATTTCTGCAAGTACCTTTAAAGCAGGAGACAATTCTAAGCTTGCAGTATTAGAACCGCTTGATATAGTTACCACAGCGGGATCAATGGGTGATGTAATTGCCTCCTTACAAACGCTTCCTGGTACACAGGCAAATGCAGAAGATGGACGACTATTTGTAAGAGGAGGTGACGCTAGAGAAACTGCCATCTACATTGATGAGTTAAAAGTCTTTACACCCTTTTCAAGAACGGTAGGTGGCACCCCAACAAGAGGAAGGTATTCTCCATTTTTGTTTAAAGGTGTAAGTTTTAGTACTGGTGGATATTCTGCGGGATTTGGTCAAGCATTATCAGGCATTTTAGAAATGAACACAATTGATAATCCTGCTCAAACTGAGACAAACTTATCATTGATGACGATAGGTGTAGGTGTTGGTCATATTCAGAAATGGGACAAACAATCTATTAGTGTAAATGCTGCTTATACAGATTTAACGCCATACTACAAATTGGCTCAAAGTAGGTTGAATCTTACAAATCCATTCAGAAGCTTTTCTGGCGAATCTGTCTACCGTTACAATACAAAAAATGGAATTTTTAAAAGCTATATCGCTGGAGATAGATCTTCTATTGACGTTGCACAATACAATTTAGATTCCAATATCAATGAATCTATATCTATAGACAATGACAATATATATTCTAACAATACTTACAGCGCTATCATTAATGATAAAGTAAGTTACAAAACGGGATTTAGCATTGGTAAAAACACAGATAACCTTATTGTAGATGAGTACAAGCAAGATGCTTCGCTTTTCGGATTTAATGCAAGGTTTAGATTAAAAACCATCATTAATGATCATTTAATCATTAATCCCGGTGTAGATTTTCTATTAGAAAAAAACAATATTTCTAAAGAACTAGAATCACAAAATTACTTTTATCAAGATACTTTGACACGCACTATTTCAGGCAGTTTCATTGAAGCAGATTATTTCTTTTCTAAGAATTTGGCAGTAAAAATTGGTATAAGAGGAGAATACATTTCTTCTATAAATGAGTACGAGGTATCACCTAGAGTTACTATTGCCCAAAAATTAAACAAGACTAGTCAATTGAGTTTTTCTTATGGAATATTTAGACAAGAATTAGATCAAGAATTTCTATACAATGACAATTCAAATTTAGTTAATGAAAAAGCAGAACACTTTCTTTTAAACTACAATTACAATGGAGAAAAGCACCTATTACGACTTGAAGGATTTTATAAATCTTACGATCAATTACTAACTTATGATGCATTAGAAAATGTAGCAATTGGTCTTGGAAACAATGGTGACGGTAGAGCGTATGGCATAGATGCCTTTTGGAAAGCAAAACAAGCGATCAAGTATACTGATTTCTGGGTTTCGTACAGTTGGATAAACAATGTTCGACAGTTTAGAGATTACCCAATCGCAGTTACTCCTGCTTATAGTACTAATCATAATTTGTCTATAGTTACAAAAAGATGGTTACCTAAATTAAAATCTTCGATAAGCTGTACCTATACCATGGCTAGTGGTCGTCCTTATGAAAACCCAAATACAGAAGGATTTATGAACGAACGATCAAAGCTGTATAACAACATAAGTTTTAGCTGGGCATACTTAATTTCTCAGCAAAAAATCTTATTTATTTCAGCATCAAATATCACAGGATTTAAAAACGAATTTGGTTACCGATATGCAAGCTCTCCTGACAATTCAGGAATTTATCCTGGTGAGATCATTAGGCCAAATGACGATAGATTTTTCTTCGTAGGATTTTTTGTAACATTTAGCAAAGACAAAACTAAAAATCAATTAGATAACTTATAAAATTATAAACTATGAAACATTTATTTTTATTTAGCATCCTATTAATGGTTTCGCTTGGGAACATAATTGGACAAAACAACAATATGATTACGGTAAATATTGAAGGGGCAAGTTCTGATAATGGGAAAATTTACATCGGATTATATGACTCAAGTGACAATTGGTTATCAAAGAGATACGTTAGTTCAGTGGAAGAAATTTCTGACGGAAAATGCACCACTACCTGGACCAATATCCCAAATGGTACTTATGCCATATCATTATACCATGACGAAAATAACAATCAAGAATTGGACACAGGATGGTTTGGTATACCTACTGAATCAATTGCTTGCTCGAATGGTGCAGTCGGTAGGTTCGGGCCACCAACTTGGGAGGATGCAAAATTTGAAATAAAAGATAAAGACATTAATTTAACCATAAAATTCTAAATCAACAAACATGAAAAATATACTATTCACTATAATCTTTATTGTTACTTGTACAACTGTCAATGCGCAAGGAAAATATGAAGCAGGTATGGGAAAAGCTTTTTCCCTTTGGTCTGAAAACAAACCTACGGAGGCTATTGCCATGTTCGAGCGTATAGCACAAGTCGAAAAAGAGAATTGGTTACCCGCCTATTATGCTGCTAATGTACTTATCACTCAAAGTTTTGGAGTAGAAGATAAATCAATAAGAAATGAGATGCTAGAAAAAGCAAAAGCTCATGTTGCAACTGCACATAAAATTTCTCCTGCCAATTCTGAGATTCACACTTTAGAAGGATTTTTATATACCTCTTATGTTGCGATGGACCCAATGATATATGCGATGCAATACAATGGTAAAATCAGTGATTTGCATGCAAAGGCAATAGAACTCGACCCAAATAATCCACGAGCACATGCCAATAGCATAGAATACGAGATGGGTGCAGCTAGGTTTTTTAATCAGGATTTAACTCCTTTTTGTAAAAGATTAGAGGAGACACTTGTAATGTTTGACAATCAAAAATCTGATATAAAGTTCGCACCCTCTTATGGAAAAGAAAGAGTAGAATCAGTAATTGAAAATTGTGGTAAAGGTGAATAACTTTACTAAAAATTTAATTTACTCATTATACATTATTGGAATACTATGTATAGTTTCAGTATCCATATTGATAATTATTAAAGGTGAGATTGACTGGGAAGCAATCAAAAACCAAATTACTTATAATTTCTATTATGGTATACCGCTCTCATTTGTAAATGGATATTTTTTCGATACACTTACCAAATTTATTCCATGGGAAAACAAGCCAAAACGTCGTGTTTGGATTGGGATAGTTGGCTCGATTTGCTTGACAATGATTACTGTTTTTACGCTCAACTATATCTTGTGGGTGTTAATTTGGGGTGACGAATTCCAAGCTTTATTTACAGAAAGGAATAGAATCTTTTATCTAATTGCATTTATAATAACCCTAATCATAAGCACTATTATTCATGCTGTAGAATTTTTCAAATGGGCAATGCGAGAGAAATTACAAAATGAAAAACTTAGAAAAGAAAAATTACAGATGGAGCTTAATGCATTAAAGTCTCAGTTAGATCCACATTTTCTTTTTAATAGTTTTAATGTACTCTCAGGCATGATAGATGAAAATCCTACCAAAGCACAGGATATGCTGGTAGAACTTTCAGACATCTATCGCCACGTATTAGACAATAGAAATGAAAACACAAATACTATTGAAGAAGAAGTCGAATTTGCTAAAAAATATATGAGTTTTCAGCAAGCCAGATTCGAAAATAGCATCGACCTAGAAATAGAAATTGCAGATGAGGTATTGTCAAAATCAATACCTTCTCTTTCCTTACAATTACTGCTAGAAAATGCGATAAAACACAATGCTTTCAGTGAGGAAAATCCATTAAAAATAAAATTGATGGTTGTGGATAATAAACTTGTTGTCATCAATAATAAACGACCTAGAAAAAACTTAAAAGAAGGATTAGGCATGGGACTCCAAAACATAAAAGATCGTTACCAAATCATCAGTGATAGTCAAATAATTATACAAGATACAGATCAATTTTTTAAAGTCTATTTACCCATAATATCATGAAAGTACTTATTGCAGAAGACGAAGGAATTGCGGCTAGGAAACTGACAAAACTATTGATGGCAGAAGGTCTTGAAGTGATCAAACATTGCAAATCAAATGCAGAACTAAAAACCTATTTTGAAGCGAAAGCTGAACCCGAATTATACTTTCTTGACATACACTTAAATGATGGAATTGTCTTTGAATTTTTAGAAGAATGCAAACCAAAATCATCAATAATTTTCACAACAGCGTATGACGAATATGCCATAAAAGCATTCAAACAAAACAGCATAGATTACTTATTAAAACCTATTAAAACTGAAGAATTAAAAACAGCAATCAAAAAATATAAAGCTCAAAATCAGAGTGAGACCAACTTGGATCTATTACAATTAAGCAAACTTTTACATCAAAAAAAATATAGAGAAAGGATAAGGATTAAAATTGGAGACAAATTAAAAAGTATTCCTGTACTAGAAGTTAAATTAATATATAGCAAAGAAAAAATTACATTCATTAAAACCATAGAAAATCGTTCCTACCCGATTGATTTTTCGATTGCTCAAATCCACACAGAACTCGAACCAAGTAAATTTTTCCAAGTGAATAGGTCTCAGATTATTTCTATAGACCATATTTCAGAAGTAATCAGTTACTCAAATAGTAGACTCAAAGTTAAATTAATTGATGACAAAACAGAAGAAATCATAGTAGCCAGAGAACGCGTCCAAGGGTTCAAACAATGGCTTGGGTAATTTAATTTATTGCCTAACCCTAAAACTTTAACATATTTAAATAAAAAAATACTCAACTTTTTTCATCCAGTATTGTACAAGTCCCTTGATTTTACATTTTCCCAGCATTTACAAGTATTTTACCTTAAATCCTTCATTTTCAGTAGGCTGCATATGATATATTCTTGAATATTTTATATTCGAAGCAATTTTCCAAATTTTCAATATCTAATCTAGCGGATTCACCAACTTTAAACATCAATTTAGTCCACAATAGCCGTTATTTAGTTTGTCAATAATTTCTTAACTTAAAGTTTCCTTTAAGTCTCACACAAGACTTAGAGGGATTTTTATTTTAAAAACTAACTTGGAAAACGACGCTCTGCTTATGGGAAAATTTACTCAACTATCTATTAACATCCTAGTAACAATCATAACAGTTTCCTCTTTTAATAATATATTTTCACAATGTGGACCAGTAGCTACAAACGCAGAAATTATCAACGTTGAAAATGGTACTGCAGTTATTGCAAATGCTTCTGGAAGTCTTGGTGGTTCACAAAATTTAATTGTAGATGCTACTGGATGTGGACC
>JAHDBF010000114.1 GCA_020630525.1 Saprospiraceae bacterium | reverse complement strand
TAACTGAATAGATCTGGCTTTAGAATTGTATTATTTCTTGGTTAGGTCCTTATTTAGTGATAATCACTTTTTGGTTCCAAGCTGTTTTTTTTGTCATGATATTGACGATGTATGTTCCTGAAGTTACATTAGAAACATCCATTGATTCTATGATGGTTTTATTTGCTGTGTTATTATTTTGCATGGCTACTTTTCCATCTAATCCAATCAACGATACAGTATAATCTCCAATGTTTTCTTTAGAGGATAGTTCAATATTGATGGCATTATTTTGTAGCGTAGCAATGCCTTCCAATTGGCTAAAGACATTTTCGTTAGAAGAAAAAACTGAAATTTCTTCTAGTACATTTGAATTACTTACTAAGTATTGATTTCCTTCTTTTCTCCAGACTATTACTGCGATATCTTGAGTACCACCTATTGGTTCGAACAATTTATTCAATTCAAAATTATAAATTTCTCCCTCTGAAATTGTACCTACATTTATTTGCTCTCCAAAAGTTGTGTCAAAGAAATTTCCTTTGATAATTTTTTTGTGAGAAGCATCTTCTTCGTTTCCTGCTTGCGGATGAATGATATTATTACCTAGATAAAAAGCTGATACATAAAAGTCGCCGTTAAGTTCTGCTAAAGCATAAAGATCTATACTTCCAGTAATATTGTCTCCTGATCTGAATGCTTGAATGTTAATTCCCCATTCTGGAGCTTCGTTGTTCAATTCGTTGATGGAAGTTTTTAATGCTTCAAATTTTGCATCTGCATTTGCATTTTGAACACCTAGTTCCGTATTGTTTAAATAAAATTTTGGTTGTCCTACGCTATTAAAATTATCTGCAAGTTCATCACTTTCTGTAGTTTTTAATTCACCACTATGGTGTACAGAAATTATGGTTGCATTTTGATTTAATTCATCTAGACTTCTTTCCATAAAATCCCATCCATATTGACCGCAGAAGGGACACCAATCTGCAGTAATTTTACTCAATACTGGTTTTTGGATAAAAACATCTTGTGCGAATAAGGTAGAAGAAAACAATAGAAATGAAATAAGAGTAAATACTTGTTTCATGATATGTATATTTTAAAATTTATTTTTTGATTCTTTATAAATGACTGCGGTTACTATCTGACCTACAATTCTTAGTGTCCGAGCACTGATAATATCAATGTCATCATCGTGCGTATGCCAATGCGGGCCAAAACCTGTTTCTGTTTGATCTCTAGGAGGTTGATTTATAATGTCTATCATTGGAATTCTAGCGATAGTATTTACAAAATAATGATCGTCAGTAAGTGGTCCCGTATTATCATTAATAAAAATATCTCCATAACCCATTGCTTGTGCTAGCGACCAAACTTTATCTTGGACAGTTCCTGCAAACTGAGCTGATACTGCATCTTTACCAAATCGAGGAGTTTTAGATCCTACCATATCTAGTAATATTCCATATTTGGGATCATAAGATTTTGGAACAATATTTCTGGACCAATATTGAGAACCTAAACACCACATTTCAGGTTTTCCTGCCCCTGGTTCGCCTTGATCTTCTGCATCGAATAAAATAATATCTACACCCATATCAATTGGGTTTTCAGCAATTATTCTTCCAATTTCTAATAGAACAGCTACACCACTACCACCATCATCGGCACCGGGAATGGGATCATCCTGTCTATCTTTGTCCTTGTCTTTCTCGGCAATCATTCTAGAGTCCCAATGGGCAGAAAGCATGACTCTCTTTTTCTGTTTTGGGTTAAATTGTGCAATGATATTTGTGGAAGCCATGACTTCTCCCGTGTATATTGTTGCATCAAAATCTTGCTCCATAACTTTAGCACCATAAGACTCAAATTTTTGAACCATCCAATCTTTGCATGCTTTATGAGTTGGTGTTCCTGGGACTCTAGTTCCAAAAGAAAGCTGTTTTTCGACAAATTGAAAAATAGAATCTCCATTAACACCTGGAATTTTTAAAGGTGTATTGTCAACAACTGGAGTGCTAACAGGTGCATTACTGGCATCTTGCTTACATGATTGGAAGCAGATTCCAATTAATGCAATTAATATAAAACTATGTTTGATTTTCATTTTCATTATTTTAAACTCCAATTTGTACCATCTTTCCCATCTTTTAATTGGATTTCTAATTCTGCCAATTTATCTCTGATTAAGTCCGAACTTGTCCAGTCTTTATTTGTTCTGGCATTTCCTCTCAATTCTATGATTAAATCCATCAGACCACTCATTATTTCTGAGTTATCTCCAGAAGTTGACTCATCTAGTAAACCGAAAATATCTTCAATAAATTCTCTAAAGAATACTTTTACTTCCGCTAATTTTTCTGGACTTAGCTCATCAAGGCTAATGTGTCCTTCTTTTAAACTGTTTACTTTGGTACATATTTCAAATATTCTAGATAAAGCTTTTGGTGTATTGAAGTCATCATCCATATCACCGTAGGCCTGTTGCATTAGACTTGTAAATTCTTCATCTAGCGTATTTCCTTTTCCGTTACTTTCTAGGTTAGATAGTGTTTTGCTTGCCTCCATTAATCTTTTATACCCTTTTTCTGCAGCAAGTAGAGCTTCATTGGTTAAATCCATTGTAGAGTTATAATGCGATTGTAACATAAAAAACTTTACCGCCATTGGACTAAACCCTTTGGATACATGTGGACTATTTCCTGAGAATAATTCTGGAGGAGAAATGGTGTTTCCATCACTTTTGGACATCTTTTTACCATTCATTAATAGCATATTGGTATGTAACCAATAATTACATGGCTGACAATCACAAGAGCCTACATTTTGAGCGATTTCGTTTTCATGGTGCGGAAATTTTAAATCGTTTCCTCCTCCATGAATGTCAAAAGTTTTTCCCAAATATTTGGTGCTCATTGCAGAGCATTCTAAATGCCAACCTGGAAATCCTATTGACCAAGGACTTGGCCATTTCATGATATGGTCATCAGATGCTTTCATCCAAATGGCAAAATCCGACGGATGTCTTTTTTCCGATTGATTCTTTAAATTGTCTCTAGATTCAGAAATTAGGTCTTCAATTATTCTCCCAGATAATTTACCATACACTTTTTTCTCTTTAGCAAATTTTAGCGTGTCAAAATAGACAGAGCCATTTTCTATATAAGCATAACCATTGTCTAAAATCTGCTTTACCATATCTATTTGCTCTATGATGTGTGCAGTTGCTCTTGGTTCAATACTAGGTTTTTTTGTATTGAATATTTCCATCATTTTATGGAAGCCATTGGTATACTTTTGCACAACTTCCATTGGTTCTAATTGTTCCAATCTTGCGCCTTTTGAGATCCTATCTTCTCCATCATCTAGTAAGTGTCCTACATCTGTAATGTTTCTGACATAGCGAATCTTATAACCTTTATGTAGAAGGTATCTATATATGAGATCAAAACTTACAAAAGTTCGGCAATTTCCTAGATGTACGTCATTGTAAACCGTCGGTCCACAGACATACATACCTACATATCCTTCTGTTATCGGTTTAAATACCTCTTTTGTACGCGTTAAACTATTGTAAACTTTTAATTCTGAATTTTTCATTTTGCAAAAATACTATTTCAATTAATCATAAACTTCTATAATGCGCTATAATGTAGTATGGCGCAAACATATTCTATTTTTAATTCTTAGGTTGGAAAAGTTATTCTGCTGGAACAGCAGCGTCATAATGACTAAAAAGGTCTTGATATTTTAATACTGTATTGTATTCTTTTCCTTTAAAGTAAGCTCGAGTTTCTTCTTCAGGTCTATCAGAAACTGCTAGTAGGAAATCTCCTCCCCAAGCTCCTAAAGACTTTGTGGCTCCCCAAAAATCAGGAAACATTTCTTTTCCGATTGGAGAAAGATTGAGTGATTTGGATACCAATGACTCATGTTCGGTCAATATTCTAGAAAAATCTTTTACACTTTTAACAGAAATTATTTCGTCTGTTAATGCAGTGATGCTTTTGGCTAAAGTTTTTCTACCAGTGCCATTTTTAGCATAATATTCTAGCGCTTTGTCACTAGATTGTTTTCTATTTAAATAGACAAAATATAGTTGATCTTTAAAATTAGGATTCCAATCAATTTCGTTATAGATCACTCTATCTTCTTCTAGTTGATAAACCAATGGCTGTTCTGCACCTGCACAAGCCACATCATAACCTGATCCATTAGAAACCTTAAAGTGCAGTAAGAGTGGATTTACGTCTGCCCATTCTGCAATTAAGTGTATGAGGGTAGCACTCGATCCCAATCCCCATTCTAAGGGGAAATCTAGTCTTGTTTCTACATTAAAGCCATTCCACTTTGAGAGAAATTCTGAATTTAATCTTACGGCGTTTTTGAGAACTTTTTTGAGTTGTTTGGCAATTTGATCGTTAGTACATTCTAATGCAGAAAAATCATACAAAGAAATTTTTGCTTGGAACCAAACCTTATTGTTTGCATCGTAACTTTTCCAACCTAGATCAGAGCCTCGGTGTTTTTTTACACGCATTTTTTGACCTTGAGTCGTAGGTAGACATAGACATTTAGCTCCATCTAATGCAGCATATTCACCTGTTAGTAACAGTTTTCCCCGTCCAAATAGCTCTCCAGTGATAACCTGAAATTTTCACAAAAGTAGAAAAACAATGCGTTAATTAACTAATTAATATCTTAAAATTTGGCGCGGATTAATTTAACGTTGTCGTCTTAAGAAAATCCCGTACTGAATTGAAAGAAATAACCTTGTCTTGGAAATGGTCAGTTGCTGATTTAATTTGTGATTCTGTGGCTTTCAAATGATTCAAAATATTTAATAAATGCATTTTCATATGCCCTTTTTGAATGCCAGTTGTGATTAATGACCGTAATGCAGCGAAATTTTGTGCCAAACCAGTTGCTGCAATTATACTCATCAATTCTTTTGCCGATGGATTTTCTAGCATCTCTAAGCTTCGTTTTGCAATCGGATGTAAATTAGTTAACCCTCCGACAGTTCCTACAGCAAGTGGTATGTCTAACCAAAATTCGAAATTCCCTCCTTCAATTCTACAGTGTGAAAGACTAGAGTAACTTCCAGATTTATTGGCAAAAGTATGTCCGCAAGCTTCTATTGCTCTAAAATCATTTCCTGTGGCAATCACGACAGCATCGATACCATTAAATATACCTTTATTGTGTGTGGTAGCTCGATAAGGATCTATTTCTGCAATTTCTACCGCATCTTTAAATTCTTTAGCAAATAATTCTGCACCCATTCCATTAGGAAAATCACCCAACTCTTCTATTTTACAACTGACTTTAGCTCTTACTAAACAGTTTGGATTATAGTTTGAGAGTATACTCATGATGATTTCTAAACCTTGCTTTTCTTGAGAATGATTGAAGTAAAAACTTTTTAGCGAATGCGAAAACTGTTCAAGACAGCTATTTATGAAGTTAGCACCCATCGAGTCACATGTCTCGAAAGAAACCCTCAGTTGATAGTAATTTTCTTTTTTTTGAGTTAAGTCAATTAATTCAAATTTTTGAATACCTCCTCCTCTTTTTCGCATATTTGCTACAATCCCTTCGACATCGGCAAGCATTACTTTTTTTGCATCATCAAAATGTGTGAATAAAATACTAGGATCTCCGTGCCAAAGGAAGTGCACTTGACCAAGTTTTTCGGTACCTATGATCTCTGTTTTAAAGCCACCACGTTTCATCCAAAATTTTGCTGCGGCAGATGCTGCTGCTACCACAGAGCTTTCTTCGATCACCATTGGAACACAATATGTTTTTCCATCGATTACAAAGTTTGGCGCAACACCAAAAGGCATTGGAAAATTACTGATGGTATTTTCACTAAAACCATCTAAAATTTTTTGTTGCTCATCATTTTTATGCCAATAACTTTTCAGTTCATGCATTACAGATTCTGGGTCTTTGAAAAAATTTTCAACCAACCATTTAATTTTATCTCTTTTTCTCATTGAAGAGAAACCGCTGATGGTCTTGTTGTCTTGCTTCATTGTTTAACACTTAATAATGATTTAGCCATCTTTAATCCTTCTATTTGTAACTTGGTAAAATGTCTTAATTCTTCCATCCCAATTCTAGCTTGCTTTAAAAAGCCTGATGCCATTCCATAAACAGCAGGAATTTTCGATTTTTCAGTCAGATAGTACCCGTCTAAAAAGTCTTTTATGCCACCAGAAATGATGAGCTTTTTACATAGGAGATTTTGGCTTTCTTGTTTTATCGAATTGGTCCAATTTACCATTGTATTACAATCATGTCCAAGAAATGCGACATTTTTTAGTACATTTTTTTCTACTTCGGTTGCTCTAAATAATTCGAGCTTCGAAAAGTTAGTCCCACCATTAGCAGCAAAATCTACTGCTTCTATAGGTAGGTTAAGTAAAGCTTTTAGGCTATTAATTCCCATTCCTTGTCCGACTTCTTTTACAATAATTGGAATATCTATAGTGGAGATTAATTTTTTTATGGTGTCAATTGGCGCATCTTTAATGATGTCTCCTTCTGGTTGTAACCATTCTTGAAGTGGGTTAATATGTATTATTAGACCATCAGCTTCTAATTTATAGATCAATAGATTGATCAAATTTGTCTGATTTTTGGCCAGTAGTTCTTCAATTTGTGCAATCCCTAAATTGGCAAATAATGGCGCATCAGGCATATATTTTCTAATGCTAAATTCTGACAGTCTTTCATCACTATATAGCAATTGCCTACAAGAACCAAGTCCCATACCTAATCCAAATTCTCCACATATTTGAGCCAATCTTTGGTTTATGGTTTTTGCTTCTTCAGTCCCTCCAGTCATGCTTGATACCCAAATTGGGTAATTCATATTTTTACCACCGAGAGAAAATGGCAGAAAAGGATTAGTGTTAGAGATATTTGATAATAGAGGCTCGTATATAAATCGGTGATCGAGTTCTTTTATCGAAACAACTGATGCAGCTGCTAAGTTAATATGATCTTTTTTCCTTAAGGAAGCTTGATCGTCATCTTCAGTATGTAGTTTTGTTTCGATAATAATGAGAATTTTATGTTATAAAAATACAAATATCCAAAAGATAGATACTATTAAGTACAACTGAACGCGTTAAATGGTTGAATTTTGGAAATTTAATATTCATCAAAATAATTCTATGAAGTTAGTATTGGCAATTACATTTTTGTTTGTTTCAAGTTTTTCTTTTTCACAAAATGCAGATTGTATCAAGGCGTATAATCAAGCGGTAGAGGCAGTCAAATCAAAAGACCATGAATCTGCAATTAAACATTATACCGCGGCAATCGCTCATGATCCTACCTATAGTAAGGCACTATATAATCGTGCGACATCACATTTAAAACTTAAAAATTATGACGAAGCAAAATCTGATTTAAAAGCGGTGACTAAAATTGATAATACTAATGGTAAGGCATATTACTACTTGGGCTATATCCAAATGAAACAAAAGGATTACCCAGCAGCTTTGGTGGATTTTACCAGAGCAATAAAGCATGATCCTAGTCTTACGGATGCGTATTATTACAGAGGATATATTCAAATGATGGATAAGAATTATGAAAAAGCTACTACAGATTTTCAAGAAGCAGCAATAAAAGATCCAGACAATTATAAAGTACATTATAATGCTGGGGTATGTTATTATAAATTAGAAAACTATTTAGACGCTGTTAATTCGTTTACTATGGCTTTAGATATTGAACCTGAAAATGAAAAGTCATATTATTATCGAGGTATGGCATTTAATAAGCTAGAAAAATACACAATGGCTGTTGCTGACTTTGATCAATATATTGCCATCGATCCCTCAAAAGATGCATATTATTATCGGGCTTTTTCTAATTCCAAATTGGATAAAATAGACGAAGCAATAGCAGATTATTCTAAAGTGATAAAATTAGATCCAGAAAATAGTTCTTCTCTAAAAAATAGAGCAAATCTAAATTTAGGTAAAGAAAATTATGGAGCAGCAGCAGAGGATTTTAGATTATTAATAGCATTAGAACCAGACAATACAAAGTATTACCTGAATAATGCTATCTGCAATTTTAATGACTCAAAATATCAAGCTGCAGTTGATGTTTTAGATGATTTACTACTCAAAGACCCGAAAAACGCTGAGGCTTTATACAATCGTGCCAATGCATATGCAAAATTAGGAAACAACGAATCCGCATGCAAAGACATCAGAAAATCGGCAGAATTGGGTTTTGATGAGGCTTTTCAATACGTTTCTAGCTATTGCGAACAATAAAGAAATTAAAAATTATGCGATTTAAACATTGATTGTCAATGTTTTACAAGGGTTGGGTAAAATTAATTGCGCTTAACCTTGTTTGAGATATATAATAGATATACTTTTGCACTCCACTTAGAAATAGGTGGAGTTTTTTTATTCAGAAAGAAAAATAAATCAAAGTGAATACATTAAGTTATAAGACTAAGTCTGAACGAAAGGAAGATGTAGTCAGAAAATGGCACTTGGTGGATGCAGAAGGAGAAATCGTAGGAAGATTATCTACAAAAGTTGCTGCAATACTAAGAGGCAAACATAAACCATCGTACACTCCGCATATAGATACCGGAGATTATGTGGTAATCATCAATGCTGAAAAAGTAAGATTCACGGGAAGTAAGATGGATCAAAAAGAATACATCAGATATTCTGGTTATCCAGGTGGGCAAAAAAGAAGAAATGCCCAAGAAATGTTAGATAAAAAACCTACAGCAATCTTAGAAAAATCTGTGAAAGGTATGTTACCTAAAAACACTTTAGGTAGAAACATGTATAGAAAATTATTCGTTTATGCAGGTTCTGCGCATCCACATGCTGCTCAGAAGCCAGAAACTCTTGAAATATAATTATGGACGTTATAAACACAATAGGCAGAAGAAAAGCTTCTGTAGCTAGAATTTACCTTTCGCAAGGATCAGGTAAAATCACAGTTAACGGTAAGGACTATAAAGAATACTTTCCGCAACCAAACATTCAATATAATATTGAAGATCCATTCAAAACTTTAGAATTGGAAAATCAATATGATGCTAAAGTAAATGTAAAGGGCGGAGGATTCAAAGGTCAGTCTGAAGCAATCAGAATGGCGATATCAAGAGCATTGGTTAAAATAAATGCTGACAATAGAAAACCTTTAAAAGATAAGAAGTACTTGACAAGAGATGCAAGAGTAGTTGAGAGAAAGAAATTTGGTAAACCAAAGGCAAGAAAGAGCTTCCAATTCTCTAAACGTTAATTTTTATCTTTTACTAAATCTAGAAAATTAAGAAATGAATATACCTACATATAATGACATGTTAGATGCCGGAGTTCACTTCGGACACATGAAGAGAAAATGGAACCCTAAAATGCTTCCGTATATCTTCCAAGAAAGAAAGGGAATCCACATTATAGATTTGAATCGTACTACTGAATGCATGGTTAAGGCAGGAGAAGTAATGAAGCAAATGGCTAAAGGTGGTAAGAAAATTATGTTTGTAGCAACAAAAAAGCAAGCTAAAAACATAGTTTCTGAAGAAGCACTTTCTATAGGCATGCCTTTCGTAACAGAAAGATGGTTAGGAGGAATGATGACCAACTTCTCAACGATCAAAAGATCGATTAAGAAGATGAACAGCATTGATAAACTTTTGGCTGATGGTAATGTAACTAGCATCACCAAGAAAGAAAGACTTACGCTTACAAGAGAAAGAAATAAATTAGAAAAAGTATTGGGTGGTATCGCTAATATTAACAGATTACCACAAGCTTTATTTGTAGTAGATATCCATAATGAGCATATTGCAATCGCTGAAGCTAAGAAATTAGGCATCAAAATTTTTGCAATGGTGGATACAAATTCTAACCCAAATATTGTGGATTACCCAATTCCATCTAATGATGATGCCTCTAAGTCAATAAAGATTATTACACAGTATTTAGCTGGTTGTATTAAAGAAGGATTGGCAGAGAGAAAAGCAAACAAACAATAATTCAATTATTTATAATTAATTAAATTTTATTCAGAAATGAACATCAAAGCATCAGATGTAAAAGCACTTAGAGACCAAACAGGTGCAGGTATGATGGATTGCAAAAAAGCATTGGTTGAAGCAGGCGGTGATTTTGAAAAAGCAATAGATCTATTAAGAAAGAAAGGTCAAAAATTATCTGCAAAAAGAGCAGATAGAGAAGCTAATGAAGGTGTTGTAATAGCTAAAACATCTCACAATAAAAATAATGGCGTTGTAATAAGATTAAGTTGCGAAACTGATTTTGTCGCTAAGAATGAGACTTTCGTTGCTTTTGCAGAGTCTATCGCTAACATTGCACTTAAGAACTTACCTAACACTTTAGAAGACTTAAATGCACTTCCTTACGAAGGCGAATTAAGCATCGCAGATAAAGTTACCGAGCAAATCGGTGTTACAGGAGAAAAACTTGAGGTAAACATGTACCACAAGATAGAAACTGTAGCTGGACAAGGTCAAGTATTACCTTACATCCACATGGGACACAAAGCTGGTGTAATACTAGCATTGAATCTTGAAGGTGGAGCTGAGCTAGAAGAAGCAGGAAAAAATGTTGCAATGCAAGTTGCTGCCATGAAGCCTATCGCTTTGGATAAAGATGGTGTTGATTCTACTCTTGTTGAGAAAGAAATCGAAATCGGAAAAGATCAGGCAAGACAAGAAGGTAAGCCAGAAGAAATGCTAGAAAGAATAGCATTGGGTAAGTTGAATAAGTTCTACAAAGAAAATACGCTACTTAACCAGACTTATGTTAAAGCAACAAATAAGGAATCTGTTCAAGAATATCTAAGATCAATAAACAAAGATTTAACTGTAACTGACTTTAAGCATGTTACTTTAGGATAAAAATTTTGAAAGCGACTTTTTATAGTCGCTTTTTTTATGTCTTATATTTACATTCATAATTATATTTATTAAATAAATAATGCAATCCAAAAACCAAAATGAATTTAAAATATAAAAGAGTATTACTAAAACTTAGTGGTGAGTCGCTAATGGGTGACCAAAAATTTGGAATTGATGCCAATCAACTCAATCACTACGCAAAAGAAATTAAAACCTTAATCGATGCAGGTGTCGAACTTGCCATCGTTATCGGAGGAGGAAATATCTTTCGCGGATTACAAGCAAAAGAAAATAATATAGAGAGAGTACAAGGTGACTTCATGGGAATGTTGGCAACTTGTATCAATGGTCTCGCACTTCAATCAGTTTTAGAAGGACAAGGTATTTACACTAGATTGATCTCCGCAATAGAAATGAAGGAAATTGCTGAACCCTATATCAGAAGAAGAGCGATTCGTCATTTAGAAAAAGGAAGAGTGGTGATATTCTCTGCTGGAACAGGAAGTCCATATTTTACCACTGATACCGCAGCTGCACTCCGAGCTAATCAGATTAATGCTGATGTAATCCTAAAGGGAACTCGTGTCAACGGTATTTATACCGCAGATCCAGAGAAAGATGCTTCCGCAACCATGTTTGATAATATCAAATTTGATGAAGTTATCAGGAAAAACCTTAGTGTTATGGATATGACTGCATTTACACTATGCAAGGAAAACGCATTGCCGATAATCGTATTCAATGTGCATACTATTGGCAATTTGTTGAAATTGGTTCAAGGTGAGAAAATCGGAACTTTAGTAGAAGCATAGTCGTTTCTTATAAATCAATGACAGAAGTTATTCCTCATAAAATAAAAAAAGATTTGCGTTCTTTCAGTTTAGAAGAATTGAAAAATGTAATCCAAGGATATGGCGGAAAACCATTTACAGCAAAGCAAATCCAACAATGGTTTTGGCAAAAAGGCGTAACCAATTTTGAAGAGATGAGCAATCTCTCAAAATCGCTGCGTGCACAACTTGCCCAAGATTTTGATATTAAAGCTATCCAAGAAGATAAAACGCAGAACAGTGCTGATGGAACAATAAAAGCGAGATACAAGCTTCATGATGGACATTTTATGGAGTCTGTATTGATTCCAGTTCCTGTTGATAATCGCTATACTGTGTGCGTTTCTTCTCAGGTAGGTTGCAGTTTGACTTGTAGTTTTTGTGCCACAGGAAGGATGAAGCGAATTCGAAATTTAGAACCTGGAGAAATCTTTGATCAAGTTTTTAAAGTAAATCAAAAATCGCTGGCTTTCTTCGATCATCCATTGACCAATGTTGTCTATATGGGTATGGGTGAGCCACTACTAGCTTATAAAAATGTACTCGAAAGCATAAGATTATTAACAAGTCCAGAAGGACTGGGTATGTCGGCAAAAAGAATCACCGTAAGTACCGCAGGGATCGCAAAAATGATCCGAAAATTGGCAGATGATAAAGTGCGATTTAACCTTGCATTATCACTCCACGCCGCTGATGATACAAAGCGTAATGAAATAATGCCAATCAATGAAACCAATGACTTAAATAGTTTAATGGATGCATTGGAATACTTTTATCAAGAAACAAAAAACAAAATCAGTTACGAGTATATAGCGCTTAGAGATTTTAATGACTCTATAGATGATGCAAAAAATCTTGTCAAATGGTGTAAACGGTTTCCTGTCAAAGTAAATATCATAGAATATAATCCGATCGAAGATGGTATTTTCAACAGAGCAGATTATACCAAGATTGATAAGTTTGTAAATTACCTAAAGCGCAATGATGTTATGGCAACTGTAAGACGTAGTCGAGGAAAAGATATAGATGCAGCTTGTGGACAGTTGGCTAATAAGGGGTAAATAGAATAGTTTTATTAGAAA
>JAHDBF010000113.1 GCA_020630525.1 Saprospiraceae bacterium | reverse complement strand
TGATAAGGAGGGCTTCTCATCCAGAGTATGCTAATTTTGTTTTGGAATAAAAATAAGCAAAGCACCATAAATTATCTTTGACTTAAAATAAATGAATTTTTTACAATTTAAGACAAAGCTAAGTCTTCATTTCATATTATCATTTGCGCTAGTTACAAATGCGACTGCTAACTTATTACGTTAGATTTGTAAAATTATCGTATATTAATTTATTCAAAATTTAGCTTATGCGAATGGTTATTATTTTTCTGAGTATTTCTTTTTTTACAGCTTGCAATTTTTCTTTTAATCCTCCCAGTAATCCGTTTAAAAAATCAGAAAAAAGCCCTGAGACTTTGCCGCTCAACACATTGAAACTTCCTAATGGATTTAAGATTGAAGCCTATGCAGAAGATGTCAAAAATGCAAGAAGTATAAAGCTAAGCAAAAAGAATACTTTGTTTGTCGGGACCAGAGGTCTTGGTAACGTATACGCATTACGTGACAGCAATAAAGATCTAAAAATAGATCAAAAGATCACTCTTTTCGAAGATGGCAATATGCCAAATGGTGTTGCACTCAAAGATGGTGATCTCTATGTAGCGGAAGTTAATAGAATTTTAAAATTTGAAGATATAGAAAACAACTTGACACTTAATTTAAGCCCAGAAGTTGTGTATGACCAATATCCCGAAGAAAGTCATCATGGTTGGAAATTTATAGATTTTGGGCCAGATGGGAAATTGTATGTTCCTGTCGGAGCACCATGCAATATTTGTGAATCAGAGGAAGAAGTTTTTAACTCTATTACTAGCCTTGACGTTGATACTAAAGAAATGAAAATCTTGCACAATGGCATCAGGAATACGGTGGGTTTTAATTGGCATCCAGAAACCAAAGAGCTGTGGTTTTCGGATAATGGTAGAGATATGATGGGCGATGATATTCCAGGATGTGAGTTGAATCGAGTAACTGGGACGAAACAACATTTTGGTTATCCATATTGTCATCAAGGAGACCTTATAGATCCTAAACTTGGTGATGGGAAATCTTGTGATGATTATGTTGCTCCTGTACAAGTACTAGGTCCTCACGTAGCTCCTCTCGGAATAGAGTTTTATCAATCTGGTATGTTTCCAGAAGCTTATCAAAATAAAGTCTTCATAGCTGAACATGGTTCTTGGAATCGATCCAAAAAAAGTGGATATAGAATCACCACTGTTACTCTAGACGAAAATTATAATGCCGTCGCCTATGAGCCTTTCATTTATGGTTGGTTAAATGAAGAGACAGATGACGTATGGGGCAGACCTGTTGACATGGAATGGATGGATGACGGATCTTTGTTGATTAGTGATGATTTTGCTAATGCTGTTTATCGGGTTAGTTATTCTGATGGTTTTTAGTTCTTTAGTTTTTAGTTCTTTAGTTTTTAGTGGGTTAGTTTTTAATGGGTTAGTTCTTTAGTTTTTAAGTAGATTTGATTCGTGACCTATATTATAACTTTGAAGCCATTACAATGAAATATTTATTTGGAATCCTTTTTATTTCAATCTTACTATTTGCTTGCAATAAAGACCCTGAACCACCTTGCGAGACATGTTTTTGTTTCGACTTTGCTGACCCCGTAAGGCTTTTATATTTTGACTCAGATGACAACGATTTATTGACCAATGGAGAAGTTATAATCGATAGCCTTACTGGTTATCCAATTGTAGATTTCGAAATATCAAAAGAGCGCATTCCTCTTGAATATATCATTACAAACCAAATAGCAGGTGTTGAACTCGACAATGCGTTTATAGATCTTAAAAGTAATTTTATAACCTTATTGCCTTATCCTAGCGAAATAATACCTGGACTAAACGAGAATCATGAATTTTATATTCATAGGAATAATTCCATTATTGATACGATAGAAATTAAATGGAATATAGTCATTACGCCTATAGATGAATGTTGTTCTTGTACTCATTTTCCAGAGGAATATCGCTTGCATAATGGCAAGCCAATACAAGATGTAATATGGATATAATTCTGCTGCTAAAGTTTTGGTACTAATCTATCAATTGAAATAAAATAAAAGAGTTGGGAGAAATAAATCTCAACTCTTTTTTGAGTAAAAACATCACACTTTCTACTCAAAAAAAATGGCTGCTCCTTCCAATCATTTATTCTTTTCATTTTACCAAATCTGAATAAGAAGCATCTATACAATCTGTAGAATCTATACCAAACAACTGCAAATAGTAGACACATTGTTCTGTTAGGGTCTCTTTAGATTGCCCTTGAAAATTTATGGCTTCTATCTCTACGAATGTACCTAAGCTTTCAATTTTATCAAGGTGAAATTTTACATTATCAATAAAATAGATTTCTCTTTTCTTGTCTACGATTTTGAAGATACCATTAGATAATGAGAGTAGATTTTTGGTAGATTGTGCTTGCTTGCTATCCAATTTTACCAATTCTACATTGGACGTTTTGATACCTTTTCGTTCTTCGCGTTTATAAAATATAAGGCTATTTTCAATATTGCCTTGCCTAAGTTTTAGTCTTCCTTCTGGCACGATAAAATAAGTATCAATCTGGTGATCGATTCCTTTGAATTCTGCATTCTTGCTTTGTAATATTTTACGAATCTTATCAGGATTATTGCAAGGCGCTTTGATTTCTATGTTTAGAATTGATGACAAATTTACTTTTCTAATACTTCTGGCGCCATTCCCATTAGAGAAAATCCGCCATCATGATATAGATTTTGCATAGTAACCATTCTTGTATAATCAGAAAACATAGTTACGCAAAAGTCTGCACATGAAGCTGCATCTGCATTACCTAGCGGGGACATTTTTTCAGCATAGTCAAAAAACTCTTGAAATCCTTTTACTCCACTTCCTGCTGTTGTCCAAGTAGGAGACTGAGAAATGGTATTGACCCTTACTTTTTTAGATTTTGCATAGTGATATCCAAAACTCCTAGCAAAAGATTCTAACAGCGCCTTCGATTCTGCCATCTCGCTATAGTCTGGAAAAACGCGTTGTGCCGCAATGTATGTTAAAGCGATGATTGAACCCCAATCATTCATGGCATCCATTTTATATGCAGTTTGCATTACCCTATGGAAAGACATTGCAGAAATGTCAAATGTTTTATGCATCCAATCGTAATTCACATTGGTATATTCTCTTTTTTTACGCACATTTAGCGACATTCCAATAGAGTGAAGTACGAAGTCGATTTTCCCTCCTAAAGCCTCCATTGACTCTGTAAATAGGTTTTCTAGGTCTTCCAAAGAAGTGGCATCAGCAGGGATTACTTTAGCATTTAGCTTTTCTCCTAATTTCTGTAATCCGCCAAATCTCAATGCAACTGGAGCATTGGTTAATGTAATTTTTGCACCTTCGGCAACGCATTTTTCAGCAACAGCCCAAGCGATTGATTGTTCGTCTAATGCTCCAAATACGATTCCTCTTTTTCCTTCTAAAAGTCCTTTTGCCATGATAGTAAATTTAGTCAAATATAGAAATAGTATCTTCTAAACTGTATTATACCTCAGGAAAATTTGTAATTGAATATGCTTTCTTTTTTTAAGTTAAACACAAGTAAAAAGTCTGCTTATCGTATACTTTCTCTGAATTTACATTTTTCAGATAATGAAATGTTACGTATTTCTTCCACTTGCCAACATTTACCATAAATCGAACAGTAACAAAAATCGACACGATAATTTATGTTATTAAGTAACTTATTGAAATTTAAATCATCAGATTTACTTTTAGTAATTTGGATAGCAATAACATCATGCCTTTCTCCAGGCGATAGGACTGCATTGTCAAGTGTTTGATTTGAAAGTTGGTCTATTTCCAAGTTTTTGTGCTTTTCCTGCATTGCTTTTCCTAGTCCCCAACCTTCAATGTCTAAATCCCCGAAACGATAATTAACATTACTGATAATGGCAGGACCAACACCCTTGTTTTCGATCGTATATTTGTAAGTTACACTGGTATCTGATACATAAGTATTAATCGGAGTTGCTTCTAAATATGGCCAAACACTTGCTTCTTGTTGTTCTGATAATACCCTTTGCTGATCCATCATAATCCTAGATTCTTTCAGGCTAATAAAAGCAGAAATCGTGCTTATTAACAAAGCGGCAATTGCGATAAGGATCGAAACATCAATATTTTTAAACCAATTATTGTTTTTACTTTCTGAATCAACTGGTGCTGCTGATTCGTTAGAAAATTCATCTATAGGAGTATCATTTTGTTCCATAATCAAATTTAATTATGCAGTAATTCCCAAAAACTCCTTAGCATTAGAAATTGCTGAATCACTCAATTTATCACCGCTAAGCATTTTTGCAATTTCATTAATTCTTTCTTCCTGATTTAAGACTTTCATTCTCGTGAAGGTTCTCTTTTTAGACTCTTCTTTATAGATGTGAAAATGTGTCTGTGCTTTGGAAGCAACTTGCGGAGAGTGGGTAATGACGATTACTTGATGTTTTTCTGAAAGTTTACTCATCAGGTCTCCCATTTTATGTGCAACTTCTCCAGAAACACCAGTATCAATTTCATCAAAAACCATAGTAGGTAATTCCATTTTTCCTGCTACCGTTGATTTCATTGCGAGCATCAATCTTGACAATTCTCCACCGGAGGCGACAGACTTTATGGACTTAAATTCAGAACCTGTATTGGCTGCAAACTGAATTTCTATATTGTCTATGCCATTGGTATTTAAGGATTCTGAGACCGAATTTGCTACTTTCAATCTTGCGGAATTCATTGATAAATCACTTAAGATTGCTTTGATTTGTTTTTCTAATTTAGGAAATATTTTTGCTCGCTTATTTGAAATTTCCTTTGCTGATATGCGTAAATCCTGCTCTAGTGCAGAGATTTTATTTTGCAGTTCGATTATAGTAGCTTCGATAGAATCATAATTGCCAAGTTTCTCTTGAATTTGATCGAATATTAAAATTAGGTCTTCTTGACTATTAGCGCGATGTTTTTGCAATAGCGCATATAGCGTATTAATCCTAGATTCTACTTCACTTTTTCTAGAAGGATCTGTGTTTACATTTTCGAGCGCGCTAGAAATCAAGCTAGAGACATCTTCTAGTTGTGCCTCAATATTTATGAATGCATCAGAAATTTTTTGATAATCTGGGTTCAAATTGGCTAAGCTACTCCATTGATTTGAAAGGTTTCTTAATGAGTCCGATAATGAATTTTCTGCTTCATCAATTTGATAATTACTTGCATTTGACAACTCGATAATTTCTTCAGATTTGGACAATATTGCCAATTCTTCTTCTAGTGATTTTTGCTCACCATCCATTAATGCCAGAGCATCAATTTCATTAAATTGGAATTTTAAAAATTCATATTCACTTGCAGCGGTTGATTCTGATGCTTGGAGTTTTTTCAATTCTGCTTGCATTTCTTTCAAGGTACGGAACTCTTTTTTGTACGTTTCTACCTTGGTTGTAATTCCAGCCAAATGGTCTATCATATTCACTTGAAAATCCGCGCTCTGGATGTCTAATAATTCAAACTGTCGATTAAGGTCTATAGACATATTTGCTATTGACTCAAGGGTTTTTAAAGTCGCCGGAGTATCGTTAACAAAAGACCTTGATTTTCCAGAAGCATTTATTTCACGTCGGATTATTAACTCTTCTTCTACATCAAAACCTTCCTTTTCTAAAAACTTATTTATAGATTTTGGCAGGTTATTATAGATACCTTCGACGACACATTTTTTCTCTTTATCAAAAAGTACTTTTGAATCTGCACGTTTACCAATGAGTAAACTCATTGCTCCTAGCATTATCGATTTTCCTGCGCCTGTTTCTCCAGTGACGATATTTAATCCATTGGAGTATTCCAGTAACAATTTATCAATAATTGCATAATTTACAATTTGCAGACTTTTCAGCATTGTCCTATCTATTTAGAAACTAAGTTTGCAATTTGGGTAGCCCATTTTAAATGGTCTTCTTTTTCTCCTAAAGCATTGAAAGCTATCATGTAAATATGTTGGTCATCGGTTCTCCAAAAGTATTTGCTTAGTTCAAAATTATATGCTGCTTCGATCCCTACGCCTTCCATTTTCTCGTATTTATACTCTATTTCAGAGACCCCATTAAATCCTTTTTCTCCAGATTGCAACTTGGCTTTTATGTATGAAGTGGCCCAATCAGGAAATTCTTCAGGAAGTGGATTTGCTTGGATTTGAACCAATGCGCCTGCGTTTGGCATATTGGGATCTTCCCATTTATAGAAGCATGATCTTGCAGAAGATGCTTTTTTTGAAGTCCCATCTTTTACTGTAATACCTGCACCATCAACGCCAATGATCTCACCTACTTGTTCTTTAGTTACAAATGAGCAAGCATCAGGTAATGATTCTAAAGGCTTTGGTAAAGGTTTAGAAACTTCTTGTGCGTTTTGCTTTGCTTTCTTTTTTGCGTCTACTTTGCTATCTTGACAAGAAAATGCAGATATCATTAAAGTAAGCAGTAAAGTATATTTTAAAATCTGTACTATTTTCATTTTTATTTAATTATTTTAGAATGCAAAAATACATTTTTATAGCAGTAATATGTCTGACTTCAGTTTCTATATTTTCTCAAGGCAATAAATTATTTATTGATGATTTTAAAGAGAAGTGGGCAAATGCAGAAAGCTATACCTTAGCTTGTTTGGCTTTAATGCCAGATAGCCTCATAGGCTTTAAGCCTGTAGACGATGCTTTGACTTTTAGAAAAATGAGTTTGCATATCCTTCAAAATATGATCTGGCTTTCAACGGATTACATGAATGGAGATAAATTTGAACATGCTATTAAGGATATTTCTCCCGACAAGTCTGAATTAATATCACTTACAGAACATGCGTTTAAACATACAAGCGAAGTGGTCAATAATCTTAGACCGCATGATCTAGAAATGAAAGTTGACTTTTTTGCAGGAGAAAAAAATGTCAGGCAAATCTTAATTTTGATGAATGATCACTTAACCCACCATCGCGCACAATTGGCAATGTATTTACGCTTGAATGGCATTAAGCCACCTAAATATAGAGGATGGTAAGGATAATGTGCCTAATTTCCGCAATCATTAATTTCTGCTAGGAAGTCGGCATTTTGTTCTACTTCAAATCCAGCGAGTAAATTTATTCGCCCTTGCGCTTTAAAAGTAACATTAGAATTATTTACCACTTTTGAGCTTGTATTTACAGAATTTAAACCACCGTAAGTATTACTGGCGATTGGGTCTACTGCTACATTATGATTGGTCAAGCAGTTATTTAGTTTATAGCTATCGATAACACCTGCTCCTTCTACGATTTTATTTAATGCATTGATTTGTAAGTCTGTTCCTGGGATATATTCTGTAATCCCAGAAGGCCAATGAATATTTAAGAAGTCTACCCTAGCATAAGTCGACATTCCAATATTTATATCTTCAGCATTTTGCGCTAAATAGGCAGTTGAACAATGTTTATAAAATACGCTTTTTACTCCAGAAATTTGGGCTTCGACCATTGCACCTAAAGCATCTTTATTATTGCTATTACTCTTTAAATCTAATTTTAAAAAATTGTTGTTGTTGTTTTCTTCATTAGAAAATAATTCAAAATTTGCACCATCTTCGCGACTTAGCACTATATCAATATTTCCATCATTATTGTAATCACAAAGTGCATTTCCAAAAGTAGCAACAGTATCTACGCCAGCTAACCCTTTTAATCCAAATAAAGGTTCTGAGAAAGTACCATCTTGATTATTAACATACAGTGCATTTTCTCTGACTGAGCTTAATGGATCACTATAACTTACATATAAATCTTCATATCTATCATTGTTAAAATCAAAAAAGTTGCCTCCCCAACCCCATCGATTAAAAGTAGTATTATTGGAGCTAGCAATATTAGAAAAGGTGAGGTCTCCATTGTTTTGGTAATAATAAGATTGGCCAATATTGGTAATATAAATATCAAAATCTCCATCTAGGTCTGGATCACCGATTCCACCATTCATTGCATTAATGGCTTCGGAAACACCAGCTGGTACTGACACATCAATGAAGCTCATATTTCCAGTATTCATGTAAAGTGTATTCTCATAATCTGTCCGATCATTTACTACAAAAATATCTAAGTCACCGTCCATATCAAAGTCAAAAAAAGTAGAACAAAACGATTGTCTAGAGCCGTTACCTGTTCCTGAAGAGGCAGTAACATCTATGTATACATTATTGACATTATCATATTGGTACAATACATTAAATTCTCCAGAATTTGGTCCAAACTGAGTTACGTAGAGATCTAAATCTCCATCTTGATCTAAATCGCCAAAATTTACTCCAAATGTTTCCATTGGCAATACTGGTAATCCTCTTGCATTGGTTACATCAGAAAAATTCATATTGCCATCATTTTCGTATAGATAGTTTGGTCCATTGAAAGAAGTTACAAAAAGATCTTTATCAGAATCGCCATCATAATCCACCCAAAGTACTTGCTTGGTTTCAAAAGTATTATTTACAAAAGGAGGATCTACCAATTCGAAGTGATCTACTTTATTTTCATAAAATATTAGCGCTGCTCCATTTTCTGTTGCAAAACTAAGGTCATCGTATCCATCATTATTAAAATCCGCGCAACTAATACCGCCTCCACCTAATATTTGGCTTGCGCCATATTCGCCTATTATTCCTAAATTAATTGCTTGAGGGTAAAATGATTGCGATTGAAGTATGCCTGCTTTTAAAATAAAGATGCAGAAAATATATCTAGTAAAAATCATAGCGTGAAAATAATCATATTTAATTTCCGCACAATTCTATTTCTGCGAAAAATTCTGCGCTTGCACTAACTTCAAACCCAGGATTTAATAAAATTTCTTGTTCGGATTGAAAATGCACATTAGCATCATCGGTTACTATTGTGGTTGATGTTAATATTTCGGAGGCTCCGTATTTTTGTGAAGGTATTGGATTTACTTGGATATTATGAAATTGCTTACACAGATCAAGATGTTTAACGTTAATCAATCCATCATTTTCTTGAACCACATTCAATTTATTTATTGACAAATCAGCTCCATCAATAATATCAATATTATTGCCATAAGGCCAATAAACTTTTACATATTCTATATTTTCTGCTGCACCAATAGCAAGGTGCGTGTAGTCTGAATGTTGGCTTTGAAAACCGGTAGAACAATGTTTTTGAAAATATGATTTTTGTCCATTTACACTTAATTCAATCAAAGCGCCGATCGCATTTATGTTTGATTCTGAGCCAATCAAATCTAATTTTATAAAATTGTTTTTATTGTTTTCATGGTTACTAAATAATTCAAAATTGTCTTGCATTTTACTTACAATGATGTCTTGGTTTCCGTCATTATTATAATCCAAAATTGCATTAACAAAAGAAGTATCTGTGTCTATGCCTGCGAGTCCTCCAGAATCATAAAAAGGTTCAGAAAAAGTTCCATCTTTATTGTTAAGGTAAAATGCATTTACAGGGTTAGACTCGCCGATTGGTATTCTATGACAAACATATAAGTCTTCATATCTGTCGTTATTGCAATCGAGAAAATTTGCTCCCCAACCATATCGATCAAATGTAGTTCCATTCTCAATACTAACATCAGAAAAAGTGGAATCACCATTGTTTTCCAAATAAGCAGACTGTCCAATATTTGTTACATAAATATCAAAATCTCCATCCAAATCAGCATCTGCGACTGCCGTATTCATTGCAAAGATTGCAATGTGGCTATTGGAAGGAACGGATACATCTAAAAAGTACAGTGAGCCTTCGTTTCGATACAAGGTATTTTGATCTGCTGTACCACCAGGTAATCTATCATTAGCAATATAGATATCTAGGTCGCCATCCATATCAAAATCAAAAAATACGGTGGCAAAAGATTGTCTTAATCCATTGGCTAATCCAGAAGAAATTGTCTTATCAATATATGTTTTTGTGGAAAGATCAAACTCATAAAAAGTATTATTTTCTCCTTGGTTTAAACCATGATTGGCAATATATAAATCTAGATCTCCATCTTTATCTAAGTCTCCAAAATTTGCGGAATAAGTATAATTGATTACTGAAGGTAAGCCAACAGTGGTAGTGACATCTGTAAGATTCATTGCGCCATCGTTTTCATATAATTTATTGGTGGCACCATAAGCTGAAACAAAAAGGTCTTTATCTCCATCGTTATCATAATCGATCCACAATACTTGTTTGGATTCGTTAGTGTTTGATACGAAAGGAGGATTGACTAATTCAAAATGATCAATCTTGTTTTCATAGAAATAAATGTCTTTGCCATTTTCTGTAGCAAAGGTCAAATCATCATATCCATCATTATTAAAATCTGCACAGCTGATCCCTCCGCCGCCTAAAATGTTTGTTCCAAAAGCACCATCAATATTTAGATTACTCGCTTGAGGATAAAATACTTGACTACTCAAATGAGGTGCATTGCAGAAATACAGAATAATTAGAATTAGTGTTTTAGTTTTCATGTGGTTTAGTTTTTTTATAGCTAATTTCCGCAGCCATTTATTTCTGCAAAAAATTCAGCGCCTTGGTTAACCTCAAACCCTTCGTTTAATTGAATTTCTTGTTCTGATTGAAAATGCACATTGGCATTACTTTTAACTAGAGTATTAGATATTAAGCTTGTATTAGCTCCATAAATTTGAGAGGGAATTGGGTCTAATTGGATTGAATGGAATGCATCGCAAACGGGCATTACCTTTTGTGTCACAACTCCAAAACCTTCTCTGATTGTATTTATTCCATTAACCAGTAAATCAGCTCCTGCTATTGTTTCTATATTTCCATTGGACCAATAGATTTTAATCTGATCAACAGAATTAGCTGTTCCTAATCCTACGTTGATATAATCAGAATTTTGAGCCAAATACGCAATAGAGCTGTGTTTGTAAATAAAAGAAGAAACACCATCTGCAACAACTTCTATCTTTGATCCTATTCCAAATTTATTTGAAGTACTTCCTTTAAGTTCTAGCTTTATAAAGTTGTTAATCGTGTTTTCATGATTTATAAACAATTCAAAATTGTTTTCTCCAGACCTACTAGAAACTATGTCAATTAATCCATCGTTATTAAAATCTCCAATGGCATTACAAAATGAAGGAACGGTATCAATAGAAGCGAGTCCTTTTGTATTGTAAAAAGGTTCAGAAAAAGTACCATCTTGATTATTTACATAAAAAGCATTTACCGGATTTTGACCTAATGGAGTGGCATAACTGACATATAAGTCTTCGTATCTATCGTTATTCCAATCGAGAAAATTTCCACCCCAACCAGTTCTATCAAAGGAAGTTCCATTATCTAAAGCCACATCAGTATAGGTCATATCTCCATTGTTTTCATAAAAAACTGATGCTCCAATATTTGTTACATAAATATCAAAATCTCCATCTAAATCTGGATCACCAATGCCCGTATTCATCGCAAAAATAGAAGTATCAGTATGAGAAGGAACCGAAACATCAATAAATGACATTCCTCCAACATTCATATATAATGTATTACCATAAAGGACGCGATCATTTGCTACATAAATATCTAAATCTCCATCATCATCAAAATCAAAAAATGCGGAACAAAATGATTGTCGCATACCATTACCCGTTCCTGAAGATGACGTTACATCTGTATACGTTTTTGTAGCCAAGTCAAATTCATACATCAAGTTAGATGCACCAGATTGATGCCCATAGTTACACAAGTATAAATCAAGATCTCCATCACGGTCTAGATCACCAAAATTAGCACCATAAGTTTCATCATTAATTAATGTCAATCCACTCGATACAGATACATCTGTAAAAACCATATTCCCATCATTTTCGTACAATCGATTTGCTCCATTGTAAGCGGTAGTATAAAAATCTTTATCTCCATCGTTATCATAATCAATCCATAATACTTGTTTATTTTCAAGTGTATTGGTGATAAACGGTGGTGTGACTAATTCAAAATGATCGATTTTATTTTCATAAAAGAGGATAGGTCTGCCATCATCAGTTGCAAAAGTTAAATCATCATATCCATCTCCATTAAAATCACTACAGCTGATGCCTCCTCCACCTTCAAAGATTGCGTATCCAAAATAATTTACCACATCTAAATTTATGGCTTGTGGATAATACTCCTGAGCTGAGATATGGATACTTATAAGAGAAAAAGAAAATAAAAAGAATAGTCTGAACACTGGCTTGCAAAAATTATGTGACAAAATAAAACGATTGCCAATACCATTAGAGATACTAGCAATTTAAATAAAATACAATAACGCTAAAGCTTTATAATTTCCGAAGTTTTACTAAAAATTAATTTGTAAAAATACCAATAGTGGAATGCTAATTTAATTAAAACAAATTGTGATAATTGAACTAAATACCTTTAATAATATGTTATGAAAGTAACAATTTTATTGCTTAAAAGTGTTATCATTGATCTTAACTACTCAATATTATATATTAAATCTTAAAATCATTTAAAATATGGAATCATTACCAATGTTTTTTCCTTTTATTATTCTTGCATTAGTGCTTATTTCTTCTGGACTTTTTATGGTAAAACAGCAGACAGCAGCTATTGTAGAAAGACTAGGAAAATTCCATAGTGTCAGGTGGCCTGGCTTACATTTTAAAATTCCTTTCATAGATCGAATCTCGGGTAGAGTAAACTTAAAAATCCAACAACTGGATGTTGTGGTAGAAACAAAAACTTTTGATGATGTCTTTGTCAAACTAAAAGTTTCGGTACAATTTGTCATACTAAAAGAATTGGTTTTTGATGCTTTTTATAAATTAGAAAATCCTCATGACCAAATCACATCATA
>JAHDBF010000112.1:6071-12988 GCA_020630525.1 Saprospiraceae bacterium | reverse complement strand
AACTACATCATTTCTTCCCAATAGCAATAGTAACAGACACAAATGGTAAGGCAATAATACCAATTTCGAAATCTGTAGGTCTGTATAAGGCAAAATTAAAAGCAGATCCATTGTCTTTAAAATGATATCTTAATCCTAATGATAATAATCCTAAAGTTTCTCCATCTACAAAGAAGACTATATTATCTGTGGTAAGGCTTATTTTTTGTGAAAGACGTTTCATACCTCCGATAAAAAGTGGGAATACTTCGCTGCTGCTTTCTCCTTCAAACGTAAAACCTAGTCCTGTCCCTACAGTAAAATTATTATTTCTATCTCCGTAGGTAGCATTCACATTTGTCAATCCTACAATAGTAGAAGTTTCATTAGGTATTCCAAAAAAAGAAACCCCTGCACCAAATTTGAGCTTTTCGTTTTTTGTAGGAATACTAAATTTTGTGGTCACATTCATTAATGGTAACGTTCCAGTATCTGGAATTAACAAACTAAATATTTCAAAACCTGCTGATACTTGAAAATTATCCGTTATTCCATATGAAAATGAATTAAAGAATAAGTATGAATTCTTATAATACATTTGGCCTTTTTTGAGATTATGAGCTGTAGGCGCAAAAATGTTGTAAGTCGAGTTATGGTCGTCAAAGATGTTTCCATTTTTATCAAGTTCTACATCATTTTTTTGCTCTTCAAAACTAGCAATTGCACTTCTCAATAATTTAATCTCTCCTAATGAATTAACATCGATGGTAATTTCATTATCCTGCATTTGTGTTATGAGCCCAATAAGTGTATTGCCATCTTTAGTTTGTATCTCGTAGATCTTGTTTTTCTGCAAACCTATGACTTGCGCACTTATTACAAAGCTTAAAAAGCATAGAAACAATGAGAATAAATAGTTTTTCATTTGGAACATTTTTTATTACTTAATTTAAATTCAATACAAAATACATAAAAAAATCCGACACCAAATGGCGTCGGATTCTTTTAATATAATTTTAAATATGTTTCTTAATTAGAGAACTTTATTTTTACCGTTTCTCCAATCCAACAGCCTACTTTTACAGCGTCACCTGCTTTTACTCCTCTCATAAATCCCTCGTCTTTAGGAGGTAAAGATGTTCTGTATCTAGCTACCCTTTTATTGGCTTCTTCTGCTACAGATGCATCTATACTTTTTGCGTAATTGTATTTATCCATTGCTGCAATAATTGCCAATCTTTGGTTCCAAGCGTCACCGCAATTTCTTGCTGACTTAGCATACATATCTCCTATTAGCATGTATGGTCTTCCCCAGTTTGGTTTTAATTCTGCAGCTTGTTTAGCTAATCTTCTTGCTTCTCCGTATTGAGACAATTTTCTAAACTTTATAGAAGCTAAACCATTTAGGTAGTTTGCCTTTTTATTTGGATCGCTTTCGGCATTAATCGCTTCTTGGTATTTTGCGACAGCACCTTCAAAGTCTCCTTCGTCATATAATTTTTTCGCTACAGAACCAGGATTATTTGCTTCGAATTCTGCTTTAGCTTTTGCATTTGCTTCTGCTGCATATTTTTTCCATTCCTTATCAATTTCCATCACGAAAGGATCATCTTCTGCACAACCTCTTCTTTTTAACCTTACCAAAACTGACTTGATTACATCAGGATTGTTTGGGTCATCTTGGTATTCTTCTTGAAGTAAAGGCTTAAAGTATTCGCAATCAAAAATTTCTTTTTCGATGGCTCTGTACTGAGATTTTGCAGCCTGCCATGCTTGCTGGTAATACTCGCCCAAATCTTCATTATTTACAAAATTGAATTCGGCAACTTCTTCCATTTGCTTGTAGTAATCTAAAGCTGTTTGTTTATCCATTTTTCCATTTTGGAATTGGTAAACCACCATTCTTGCTAAAGGATCAAAAACTATATATTCTGTATCATTTCCTGATTTTGCAAAACTAGCATCAATCATTGCTAAATTTGTTGTGTAAGGCATGTTTAATTTATAGAACATGTCAGAGGCGTAGCGACCTTCGATGTATCCGATTCTTTTTTGGTAACATTCGTCAGAATCTCCACATTTTAGCGTAATACTTTTAGCATCATAACAAGCTTTTACTGCATTATACAATTCATCAATTTTTGCTTTGTATTCTTCTTTTTTTGCAGCATCAGTTTCGTTGGCAAACTTGTTTAAGTAGATTTTCATACCATCGGTGTAGTGATAATCTCTTTTGCCATCGGCAGCAGGAGCCATTGTATAAGCTTGTTCCCAATACTCAAGGGCAAGAGGCCAATCTTCTGATTTTAAAGCTTGTCTGTAAATAGAGTGTGCATTTTCTGCATCTTCTTGATTAGGTTGATCTACCCAAGTTTCACATTGTGCTTGTAAAAAAGTCGTCGCACAGAAAACAGTTAATAAAGTAAATCCGTAATTTAAAAGGCATTTAATTTTCATCTATTAATTATATTTTCGTTTAATAAACCAATCATCGTCATTGAAGGTAAAACCAAAATTGATCCGCATATATCTTTCTTCAATTACAGTTCCGCTTCCTTTTATACCAAGAATTACACCGAAATTTGTACTTGAAATTTTTCTTTGATTTATAAATGGTAATCCGAATCCTAATGAAATTCCATAATTAGTGACTTCTTCTGAAAGGATTGACCGTGGGTCGCTAGAATAAAACACGCCATATTGGTATTTTATACGCTTAAAGTAATTTAAGTATGACTTAGGGTCAGGACTAAAAAATCCACCAGCAGACAATTTATATCCGTTGGTTAATGTTCGTGGATCTGCATCATTTTGAAAATTAGACCAAGCTGTTGCTTCGTAATTTATTCCAATCAATGATTTTTCTCCATTTTTTAAACTTACTCCAAAGCCGATAGTAGAAGGTAATTTCCCATTTCCTTCTACATTAAATGCACTTGAAATGGTATCCAAATCCCCAGAAACAATTTGCTGTGCGTACAGTAATTCATTCTGTGTAGTTTTGTAGGATGTTGCACTATTCCCATAGAGTCCTAGGGTTACTACTCGCTTAGAAACCGAAGCATCTTCCTCTATTTCAGTTTTATTTAGCACATAATCGTACATCACTCCTGCATTCCATAAGAATCCAGAAACATGATAATCGGATTCAAAAAAGTTGTTATAAGGATTACTAGCAGATGTTAATGAGACTATCCTTTCTGTACTTATTTTTCCAAAAAGATATCCAAGATTGATGCCTCCAGAAATATTTTTATAATTGGCACCAAATCCCAATTGTGAACGGTAAGTTCCTCCTGCTCCTGCATAGTTTCTGATATATTCCCCAATATTTTCTTCGGTTAATACTGACTCAATATTGTAGCCTACTGTTGAATACGGAGCTATAGAAATATTCATTCCTACTTTTACCTTTCTGTCTACTCTGTCTAATAAATCATTGATAGGATTGGCAAAAGGCATGGATAATGAAATGTATCCAATATTTCCGTTCCAACTTTTGTTGATATTTTCGCTGTCAATGAGTCGTGAATATTCTCCATACAATCCAGCTTCAAAACTTGTATTGGTGAGGTAAGCATAAGACGCAGGATTTAAAACATTAACGCCCGTATTGGAGTGATAAGTCGCTCCTAATCCACCCATATTTATCGTCGAAGCGAAACTTGGATCGGTAATATCTCCGATGCCATATCGAGAATATGGAGAATTGTCTTGTGGGTCTAATTGTGCATTTGCATGGCTAATGACCATTAAGCCAATTATTAAATTAAATGCTATTTTGATGTATGATAATCTCATTGAGTCCTTTCATTACTAAATTAGTGTCCACAAATATCTTAGATTTAACGAACTGTCCCAAAAAAGATGCAGATCCGCCGGTTAAAATAACGTTAATCTGCCCTTTTTCTGCTTTTAGACGACTAATCATGGCTTCTATCTCGAGAATAATGCCATAAACTGCTCCATTATTAATCGCTTCTTTTGTTGTAGTCCCTAAAATACTTTTTGGCTGTTTTACTTTTACTGATGGTAATTTGTCGGTAAAATGGTGCATGGCTTGCAATCTCATTTCCAATCCTGGAGCAATATTACCACCGAGATATTGTCCTTTTTTATCTATAAAATCGTATTTGGTACAGGTACCACTGTCAATGACTAGTTTGTTTCCTTTGTAATTTTTATGTGCACCTATAACTGCTGCTAATCTATCTTTCCCTAGCGTTTTTGGTGTTTTATATAAATTGGTGATAGGAATTTTAGTCGTATGACTAAGTACAATTAGATTGATGTTTTTGTCTAGGTAATTCCTAAATTTTGGTTCTGCCTTTTTTACTGAACTTATGATCCCTGCATTGTAATCAAATTTTGATTTTAATTCTTTCAAATCTTTGACTAGCCACTTTTTCCTTGATTCGAAAAATAGCATTTCTTTTTTATCGAAAATGCCGATTTTTGTGTAGGTATTGCCTATGTCTATGCAGATGTTCAACTTTTTAAGTTTAAAGTTTACAGTTAAAAGTTTAAAGTTAGTGTTTGAAGTGTCTTGTGCCTGTTAGTACCATTGGGATATTATTGGCGTTGCAATAGTCTATACTTAGGTTATCTTTTATTGATCCTCCTGGTTGGATGATGGCTTTTACACCTGCTTTATGTCCTATCTCTACGCAATCTGGAAACGGGAAAAAGGCATCTGATGCCATTACACATCCTTCTAAATCGAAGCCCATTTTTTTTGCTTTTTCTATGGCTTGATTGGCCGCATCAACCCTACTTGTCTGACCACATCCCATTCCTAACAATTGACCATTTCTAGCTAAGACTATGGTGTTTGATTTAAGGTGCTTTACACATTTGTTGGCAAATACCAAATCTTTATTTTGTTGTTCGGTTGGACTTGTTATTGTTGCTACTGTAAATGCATCTGCAGATTCCATTTTCAAATCTGTATCCTGAATGATGACACCATTTAGGATTGATTTCATTGTTTTTGGTTGTCTTTGGTAGTGATTTAGTTTTAACAGCACTCTTTTTTTCTTTGATGAAAGCAATGCTTTTGCATCTTCATCAAATTCTGGCGCTATTAATACTTCATAGAATATTTTATTTATTTCTTCTGCTGTAGCTAAGTCTATAGGACTATTTGAGATTAATATACCTCCGAATGCGGAAATTGGATCACCTGCAAGTGCATCTTTCCATGCTTGTAAAATAGAATCTCTTGTTGCTATTCCACAGGCATTGGTGTGTTTTAAGATTGCAAAAGTGTGTTTATCCTGCTCGAATTCTGCCATTAATTGCACAGCAGCATCTACATCTACTAAATTATTAAATGACAATTCTTTTCCAGACAATTTATTAAACATGGCTTCCATCTCTCCAAAGAAAATCCCTTGCTGATGTGGGTTCTCTCCATATCTCAATGGCTTACCTGCTGGGAAACTTAGTTTTAAAGGTGCTACTTCCTCTTCTTGATTTAAATAATTAAAAATAGCGGTGTCGTAATGAGAAGAAATATCAAATGCATGCGAAGCCAATTTTTTTCTAGTGGTTAAATCTGTTTCTCCACCATTGGTCAATATATCTTCTAAATCTGCATATTGATTTTTGGAAGGAATGACTACAACATCATTGAAATTTTTGGCTGCAGCTCTAATTAATGAGATGCCACCAATGTCAATTTTTTCGATGATTGCCGATTCGTCATTAGTTTCTTTGACTGTTTGTTCGAATGGATATAAATCAACAACAACTAAATCCAATTCTGGAATTTTATATTCATTTATCTGAGAGAGATGATCTTCGTTTCTCATGGCTAAAATCCCTCCAAAAACTGCCGGATGTAGGGTTTTTACTCTTCCTCCTAATATTGAAGGATATCCAGTAATATCTTCGACTTTAGTGAGTTTATTAAGCTTTCCTTCTAAAAAGCTGTATGTTCCTCCTGTAGAATAGACATGAATGTCATTTTCGTTTAAGGCAGGAATAATGGATTCTAATCCATCTTTGTGAAAGACAGAAATTAAGGCTGATTTTATCTTTTTACTCACTTGTAGGAATTTTGTGCAAATGTAATAAAGAATGGAATGGCAAATATTGAAATTTAAGAAAGATTGAAATATACTTTAATTAGCATCAACGCTATTCTTAGATTATATCATTTTAAACTCTATATATTTATTGTTTATCGTCTTAAATAGCATATAAACAAACCCAAATTCTTCATTATAATAAAATACAGTCTCAGTTTCTCCTAACGCTTCAATCTTAGTTGTTGCCAATATTTCAAAACATTCTATTTTTTGATTTCCTAAATCATAATTAATTGTATCCTTCAGTTGATACTTACTATATGCAATATTTCTTCCTTTCCAAGTCATCCATCTTTTATCACCCCAATGATCTCCGAAATTTAAATCGTAATTCCACTCCTGTTCATTATCAATAAAATAAGGATAAGCATTCATTTGAAGAACTTTAAAGTACTCAATTCTAGGTGGATGTATCCAATTAGAACCTGTATCTTTAATTTGACCAGTAATCTCATCATGTGTAAATTCTCGATTTCCATTTTTATAATTTTCATATTTAGTTGTATCACATTCTAGTTTGGAATCGCAGTAATCATATGTAATTAAATCCTGACCATTCATAAATTTTATCGGACTATATAATTGTAGTCTTAAGATTTTTCTTTTGGATAAGGAGGTATCCATAAGTATGCTATATATCCTTACAGAATCATTCGAAAATAAACCTAATGAATCGAATCCAATTTGGCTTGCAGAATTCATTAGTTCAATTTGTGCTGATGGAATGTTTTTAGTGGTCTTAAAACATGAAGAAACTAAGTTTAAAACAAAAAATAATAGCACATACTTTACAATAGAATTGAGGCAAATTTTATAGTTCTCCATAAATTAAGGTTGTTACTAAAT
>JAHDBF010000112.1:0-5971 GCA_020630525.1 Saprospiraceae bacterium | reverse complement strand
CCTCCAGGTTTAAAATAGTCATTTACTTTTTCTTTAAGGTCATGTGGTACGACTAACTCCGGAGCGTGGTGTGGTTTTATTCTGGCATCAATGATTAGTGATCCGCTGCATCCCCAATGTTTAAATTCTGTGCTTGCTCCTATCCCATAAATATCATGAGATGGGTTCGCCCTCGTAAAAGTAACCCACAAGAAATTGTTTAATGTTTCTGTAGTGAATTTGGCATCATCTACTAAAAGGATCAGTGGAAATTTACTTAAATCCAAATGTTCTAAATTTCTAATTAATTCTTCAACTTCAAGTGTCGCATTTTGGTATTCATCGAATTTTTTGAATTCAATTGCGAGCATACCGGGTAGACCTGCTTCTATCTGTTTTACATTTTTTATCAATGGAATTCCTGTTGGTAACTCAGTTGCTAATTCCCTCAATTTTGGACCGCAACATGCCATCACTACTTTTGATCCTGCATTCCAACCATCTCCTGAATAATCTAAGGTATCTATGGTTGTTTTTGTCTGAAAATGTAAATCTCGCTTCCAATCAATACGCTCTAGAACATGCTTAAAAAAGGAAGCGATATCGTGGCAATTCAGATTTGGAGTGGTTTCATCTTTGGCAGCTATGATTAAAAATTTGGCTAAAGATGTTTGTCCTGATCCAAGAATTCTATTTGCGATGGTTAATATCTCTTCTGGTTTTTTGTCTCGGAAAGGCATATATCTTTCCTTCCCAATAGCCAATAATAGTGGATGCACACCTGCAGCATCTACTGCATTAATTTCTTCTAAACCTGGAAATTCGCCTGGTGTTAATTCTTCTACTAATTTATGTATCAGATAGCCAAAACTACTGTCTTCTTGTGGTGGTCGACCAACTACTGTAAATTGCCAAATGGCCTCTTTTTTATGGTACACATTTTTTACTTCCATTACTGGAAAATCATGCGTCAGACTATAATATCCTAGGTGATCTCCGAATGGACCTTCTGGTTTTTTAGTATTCTTTTTTATAATTCCCGTGATGGTAAAATCTGCATCATTGGATACTAAAAATCCTTCTTGGTCAAAAGAATAACTAAACTTTTTCCCATTCAACATTCCACCAAAAGTCAACTCACTTAATCCCTCTGGCATCGGCATAATTGCTGCAAAAGTATGTGATGGCGGACCACCGATAAAAATGCTACATTTGAATTCTTCCTCGCTGTTGTTATATAAGGTATGATGCACACCAATACCACGATGCAACTGATAATGTAATCCTATTTCTTTATTGGTAATGTAATCGTTTCCAGTGAGTTGGATTCTATACATTCCGACATTGGATTGCATAATATTTTTATTATTTGGTGGTAGGGTTATGACTTGTGGACAAGTTACAAATGCGCCTCCATCCATAGGCCAAGACTTTATTAATGGCAATTGATCGATGGTTGTTTTCCCAAATCTCGAATTAGAAAATCTGCGTTTTGACGGTAATCCTTTTAAAGCGGTAAAACCTGCTTTGATCGCATCAAAGGGTTGCTTTAATGCCAAGTCAGGTTTTGCTTTATACTTGGTAACTCTTTGCACTTTGGGCAAAGTTTTTCTGAATAAAAAATCTGTCCGTTCCAATGTTCCATAGAGGTTAGAAGCTGCTTGAAATTTACTTCCTTTTACTTTTTCAAACAATAACGCAGGACCTTGGCGATCAAAAATCTGTCTGTGAATTTCTGCTATTTCTAAATCTGGATCTACTTCGAATGGTATTCTAAGGAGTTGATTAGATTGTTCTAAATCGTCGAGACAAGATTTTAGACTTTTATACATTGTTTTTACTTTTGACTAAAGCGATAACAAATATAACCAGAATGAGTTTAGTTCAATATTTTAGTTTTTCGGATTATTGATTTATCTTGAAATGTAATTATATTATGAATTTAGAATAATGTGGCTAAAGCCAATTTTTATATTGGATTTGCAGTTGGTTAAAACCAACTGTAATGAAATATTTTAAACAATAATATAATTATCGATATTAGATCAGGTGGCTTATAAGATCTTTTAATTAATATGACTTAAGTAATTTTCTGGATGTCAGTCCAATGCGAGTAAATGGAGCTCTTGATTATTCTTATAATAAAAGGCAAATTATAGACATCAATCCTTAAGAGAGATTACTCATTCATTATGAAATATATAACACATTTATTAATAATATTTTTAGTAGCTATTACTTTTTCTAATTGTGATTGTCCCGAATGCTTTAATTTTTGGGATGGGGAGCGCATAACCTTTTTAGACTTAGAAGGACAAAATATTCTTGACCCATCTTCAGGAATAGAAATAGAATATTTTCGAAATGAGCAAAATTCAAGCATAGATTTTATTCAAAAAAATTATGAAATTGATCAAAATTCACCAGAAGGAATTTGGCATATAGAGACTGTTTCTAATATTGTTTTTAACAGTTGTAGCGAACAATATTGTATGTTATTTATCAAGTTTAGCCACCGCAATCAGCAAGATACCATAAGCCTTTCTATCAATGAATTAAACGAAGATTGTTGTACAAATTATTTAACCAATGATTTTTCTTTTAATGGCCAATTAGTGAGTATGAAGCAAGAAACAATAGGAGGATATGTAATTACTATTCCTTAACAGAAGGGATCACAATTAATTTATGTTTAAGGTAAATTCTGGATGTCCGTCCAATGCGAGTAAATGGTGCTCAATCTTTTGCAGTAATCAGATCTCTTATCAATACTGTAATCAAGAATAAACTAAATGTCTTCAATGCGTTATCTTTGAAACCTAAGTAGTTATAAAGAAAATAATAAATTGCTATGATAAAAAAGATTGGCTTATTACTTGGGCCATTGCTTTTCTTGCTAATATATAATCTGCCATTTATCATTATAAATGCTGAAGCAGATAAAGTTGTAGCCATCGCAGTATGGATGATATGTTGGTGGATAACAGAAACGGTATCAATATCCGTTACTGCATTAATTCCTTTATGCTTTTTCCCACTACTTCAAATTATGGATATTAAATCTACTGCCTCGAGTTATGGTAGTCCTATTGTATTTTTATTTTTTGGAGGATTTGTGATGGCATTGGCACTAGAAAAAGTAAAGCTCCACAAAAGGATTGCTTTAAACATTGTAAAGATAACTGGGACAACACCAAACAAAGTAATATTGGGTTTTATGTTTGCTACAGCTTTTCTGAGTATGTGGATAAGTAATACTGCGACAACAGTAGTTATGCTCCCAATAGGACTTTCTGTTATTGACCTATTAAAAAATGATGAAGATGGATTTACGCAAGGAGATAAGAATTTTGCGCTGTCCTTAATGCTCGGAATTGCATATGCTGCAAATGTAGGTGGAGTTGCCACGATCATTGGCACACCTCCCAATACCGTTATGATTGGTTTTTTAGAACAAGAATATGGAATTGATATTTCGTTTTTGAAGTGGATGATAATGGGTGTACCATTTAGTATTATGATGATACTATTGATCTATTTTGTATTGGTAAAAATCGTATATCCGAATGGATTGGGAGTAAAAAATGATTCTAAAGAAATCATTGATTCTCAATTGGCAAAATTGGGGAAAGTTGGTCCTATTGAACAAAGAGTTTTGTTGATTTTTATGGTTACTATGTTGCTTTGGATTTCTAGGTCTTATATGAATGAATGGTTTCCAATAATAAAATTAACTGATGCTGGGATCAGTATGTTGGCTGCTTTTGCACTGTTTACTTTACCCTTTAATTTTGGTAAACATACTTTTATATTGGAGTGGAATGACACTAAAAAATTGCCTTGGGGAATATTGATATTATTTGGTGGAGGATTGGCTTTGGCAAGCGCGTTATCTAAGGCTGGTGTGATAGACTACATTGGTGAATTGGTTTCCTCCAATACAGCATTGAGTGTTTTGATGGTCGGAAGTTTATTGATAGTAATAATGTTGTTTATGACAGAGTTGATGAGTAACGTAGCATTGGTTGCGATTTTTACACCTGTCATAGCAGGGATTGCGTTAGGGCTTAATGTAAACATGTTACACCTTTTAATCCCAATTACTATGGCATCGAGTTGCGCATTTATGCTTCCGATGGCAACTCCGCCAAATGCGATAGTCTTTGCGAGTGGATATATAAAAGTGCATGAAATGGCTAAAGCTGGATTTGTACTTAATGTATTATCTGTACTAATACTTATAGCGTATATGACCTACGTTATTCCATTGGTTTTTTAGTTTAAATAATTTGAAAATTAATTTTATGTCAGCACAAAAGGTGGTTGGAGTAAGTAAAAGTAAAACGCATAGTTTTACAAAATATCAACAAGACAGTATTACATTAATCAAAGGTCATGGTGTGGAAGGTGATGCACACGCAGGAAAATACAACATGCATCTTTATGTAAGATTAAAGAATCCATTTAAGCAAAATCTAAGGCAAGTGCACCTTATTCATTCCGAACTTTTTGACGAATTAAAAGATAAGGGTTTTGCGGTTTCTCCAGGAGAAATGGGAGAGAATATTACCACTCAAGGTATTGATCTTTTATCGCTTCCAAAGGGAACCAAACTTGTATTTGGAAGAAATGCAGAAATCGAGATTACTGGATTAAGAGAGCCTTGTAAGCAAATGGATAAATTCCAAAAAGGGTTGATGAAGGCCACGTTAGACCGAGATGAGAATGGGAATCTTATTCGCAAATCTGGAGTAATGGCTATTGTTTTGAAAGATGGTATTGTAAATGTTGGAGATTCTATTTCAATTATTTATCCGGAGAAACCTTATGAAGCTTTAGCGGTGGTATGACTTGGGTTTTTATAGTTTAAGTTTCATCATAATATCAATCTGATCATCACTGCCGATCGTGAATATATGTTTATCGAAAGCAACAAATCCATTTTTCTTATAAAAGTTAATTGCCCTTGGGTTTTCTTCCCAAACACCTAACCAGATATATTCCATGTTTTTTTCATGAGCTATTTTAATGGCTTTTTCTAAAAGTAATTGACCCACTTTTTTCCCAATAAATTTTTCCAAGACATAAATTCGTTCGATTTCTAAGAAGTTATTTTCTTGTAATTCCGTTTGTGCATCTCCAACATTAATCTTAAGATATCCAATTTCTTGATCGTTGATCTTCGCAAAGTAGAATACTGAATTTGGATTCGATAATTCCTTTGATAACTTTTCCATTGAAAAAGATTCCGTGATATACTCTTTTAAGTCATCAACGTGATTTGCATCTGTAAAACTCTCTTTGAAGGTTTGGATAGCGAGTTGTTGTAATTGGCTTAGTTGTAGTTTATTGACTTTTACTATTGTTGGGGTCATAGCATTTATTTAACTTTAAGAGGATAAATAATCAAATTTGGATAGTCCTGAAAGTTAAGTTTATTCTTGGCGTTTTTACTTTTTTGGTTGGCGGTAAGCGGTGAAACCAATTGGTCTGCGTTTCTCCTTTCATAACCAGTAAACTGCCTTTTTCCAAAAACACAGGTACTGTTTGTTTGGTAACTTTATGTTTAAATGCAAATTTTCTATCTGCGCCAAAACTTAATGAGGCAATAGCACCATTTTTCTTTAATTTTTTTTCATCATCGCTGTGCCAAGCCATTCCTTCTTCTCCGCTATGATAGAGATTTAGTAAACAGGAATTGTATTTTTCTTCAGATTTTTCTTCGACAATTTCTTTCAATTCCAATAGTGCTTTTGTCCAAGGTAAAGCAGATTTGGTTGTTTTAGAATAGGTGTACTCAAAAGCTTGATCTCCATACCAAGCTACTTTTCTTTTTGTGATGATTAGTTTGCCAAAAATGATGGCTTTGTCATTTTCCCATTTTATATTATTTAATAATTCCTCATAATAAAACTTGGCTTTTTCCTCAGTCATTATTTTACCATAGTAGATTGCTTTGCCATCAGCTGGTAAAATATTTGATATTGGATTG
>JAHDBF010000111.1:2607-13105 GCA_020630525.1 Saprospiraceae bacterium | reverse complement strand
AACTCAGCATCCATCGTAAATGCTGTTGATTGGAATGTATTTGTTACTGTAACATTTGATCCGTTTTTTATAGCTGGATCATCATCTCCACAAGAACAAAAAATAATTGCAGTGAATAATAATCCTAAAAAGAATACATTCAATTTTGAGAAATTCATTATTAAAATATTTTGTTGATTAATAATGCAAAGTTATTGGAGCATTGTGCCCAAGTCATGGTAAGAATGATTCTTAGGACTGTCAAAATGGGAAAATTTAGTTTAGATATATAATATGATAATTACAGATTATATTAATGAGATGACAATGAAATTCATTTTTTTGATTGAAATTTCAGTAGGAATATTTGTAAGTGATCTTAATTAAAAAAGGTAAGAAAGCTTATAGGATGGGTGTCAGATTTTCTTTAATGTGCTTGACGAAATACTTCTGGTGAGCTGTCAGTAAACTTCTTAAAATACTTAAAAAAGTTGGTGGGGTCACTAAATCCTGTAGTGTAGGCAATTTCTTTTATAGAATGATTCGTACTTATTAAAAGCCTTTTAATTTGTAATATAGTATTGTTGTCAATAAATGCTTTTGCAGATTCATTAACTATGCTTTTTACAATATTATTTAGTGTTTTAGAAGACACACCTAACTCTTGGGCATAGTATTGTACTTTTTTACTTTTGAAGCAATTGTCTTCTACTAGTTTTTGAAACTCTAAAAACTGATTAAGGTATTTTTTCCTTTTGACAGAATGGCCTCCTTTTGATTTAATTCTAAACAATTTGGTTATTACAATGTGTAGAACACTTCTTGTTATTCCTATAGAAAAATCATCTTTAATATTATATTCTTGTTCTAAGTGTTTAAGTAAAATGATGAAGTCTAAGAACTCATCTCTATTGTTAAATTCAATTTTTGGAAAGCTTAATGAATCATTGAAAAGTTGCAAAGATTTAGAAGCTTCCATTCTATTTAAGTGACTAATAATGAATTCTTCCGTAAACACCAATAGATAACCTTTTACATCTGGACTTCTAAAGAATTTGTGAATTTGATCTTTTCTTATTAAAAGTATAGTACCTTCTTTGTAATTATAGTCTGTAAAATCTATAGTATGATATCCTCGACCTTCGTAAACAAAAAAAAGAATATAGAATTTTACAAGATGGTTCTTTCCAATATCATGATCTAAGTCCATTTTTAAAAGATCTTCAATTTTAACAATATCAAAGAATGATCTAGGATTATTTTTATTGTCAAAATTTATTTCTTGTAATACTTTGTTCATTTGCTTTATTATATCGTAAAGGTATTTAAACTAATGGAAAATATCACCCATTCAAAAACCCAATAGGCAATTCACTAGAGTTAGCATCATAAAAGTTTCCAATATTGGGAAATATATCAGACAATGCACTAGGACTGACTCCAAGCCAAATAGCCAATTCACTAAAGTATTCATCTACAGAAGTAGTAGGAATAAACACGCCGCCTCCGACTTCTAATTCACTGTTCAAAGCTAGACTAGGATAGTTTCCAAAAATCTGTCCACCATTAACTGCGCCACCCATTACCATTGTATTTCCTCCCCAACCGTGATCTGTACCATTGCCATTAGAAGTTAATGTTCTTCCAAATTCTGACATAGTAAAAGTTGTTACCTGATCGAATAGTCCTAGTTCTTCCAATGCATTTTTAAATTCTTCTAGTGCATGAGAAACTTCACCTAGCATTTCTTCTTGAGCCATTAATACTTCGTCATGATGATCCCAGCCTCCATAATCTAGGAAGAAAATCTGTCGCTTCATTCCTAAGGTTTGTCTTGCAGCCATAATTTTGGCAATTTTCTGAAGACCAATAGATAAGTCATTTTTAGAAAAAGTTGTTTCTATAGTTACACTTTCGAGTGCTTCTCCTAAAAGTAAATTTGCATCAATAGCAGTACCTAAAATATTAGCATATGTTTTTTTAAATAGATCTTCTTGCTGGATTTCTAGCATTCCTTCTATGGATCTTTTTTTCGCTGCATTTAGCCACCAATTTTCATTGTAGCCGATAATCCCTGGTTGGTCATCATATCTATCTACGGTAAAATCTATGGTCCGATTTCCTGTTTGGAATATGTTTCTGCCAGACAGAGAGATATTCAATGAGATACTTTCGTTATCATTGGTGTCTCCGATAAGGTCAGCGATTTTTCCACCCCAACCGACGGCAACTCTTTGGTTAGGAATGGATGTTTGCCATTGTCGAGTCTGATCAGAATGCGAGAATAATCCTAGTGGTAATTTAGCATCATTATTCCATGCATCTTCTTTTGTAACTGGTTCTAGTAATGTTCCAACATTGGAAAGAAATGATAATTTGCCATCATTAAACAATTGCTGAACTGCATACATTGATGGGTGGATGCCATGCTCGGTATTGTTAAGGCTTAAGATTTGATTTCTTGGGATGGCTAAATTTGACCTAGATGTTGCATACTCATCATAGGCAGTTTGATTGGTCGGCATAAGCATATTAAAAGAGTCACAACCTCCACCAAAACTGATGCAAACTAACGCTTTATAATCTCCACCTAACAACAAAGATGAGTTATCTATCGCTGCAGCGTTGATGCATTTTAAATTAGATAAAGTAGAAAATAGGGTAGTGTATCCTAATCCTGCACAACTTGCTTGACGCAAAAATTTTCTTCTTGATAAGTGTTTTAAATTTTTCATCTTAGCGTTATTTTGAAATGTTAAAATCTGGAGAAGCCATAATAATGTAAATGATCAGCTGCAGTCGACGGATATAGTTTTCGCTATTGTATAAGCTAATGTCTGCAATATTTTCTCTGATGATATTTCTCACATCATCCGTTAATTGACCATTAGAAAGGACAATGTCAAAATAATTAATTATGGCTTCTGGATCGTTAATAATTTCTTCAAAATAATCATAATCAATATTGACTTCTAAGTCTCCAAAATCTTGTTCCCAACTAAACATAGGCGCATCCCAAAATAGCCAGGAATGAATCGCATTAATATATCCGATAGAGGTTTTAGTATTGTGGAGGTTAAACTCAGGAGCAACCAATCCTGCGTCTGCAATTTCTCCTACTGGTGAATAATCTGGTAAGTAAAAGTTGAAAACAGTGGGAGAGAATAATGGTGTTTGCCCAGTTTCTTCGTAATGGTTAAAGTAATTATCCCAATATCTTCCAAGAGGACTATCTAAGCTTATTGATTTAAGAAACTGTAATTTTTTTAATAATGGTTCTCTTAATTTTCCGTTTTTTGGATCAAGCATATCTTCACAAGACCTAGCTTCTGCGTCCAATAAAATTGACCTTATTACCGCTTTCATATTGCCTCTTTCACCATTTCCATCATTGTTAAAGGTATTAGCAACACGTGCTACGTATTCCTTGCTAGGATTGGATTTTATCAATCGTTGGATTAATTGTCTACTAATGAACGGGCCAACATTTGGATGGTTAAATAGCATATCTATGGCATCTTCTACATCTTGCATTCCTGATTGATTGGCAGGCAGTACAACTCCTTGAATTAGAGTTTTTTCTTCTTGCTCGTGGAACTCGTCAAACATCATCATCGGAACAGTTCTGTCTCCACCCCAAATTCCTAACCCAAAATATGGTTCGTCCGACCAATCTACAAAGTCTTGCAAACCACCTACACCAAGTCCCGTAAATACCTTTGCCAATTCTTTAATGTCGTTATTGTTATAAGTGGGAATATCGTTTCCATTGGCATCTTTTTTTCTAGTGCCATCAATATTTAATTCGTACAATCCAATGCTGAAAAGTTGCATGATTTCACGTGCATAATTTTCGTCTGGATGAATGTTCTCTTCTGGGATTGCTCTTGGGTTATTAAGGTGACTTAAGTAGAATCCCATGCATGGATGTAGCGTTACCTCAAGCAGCAAATCTCTGTAGTTTCCAAATGCATGTTTTCCTAATAAATCATAATATGAAGAAAGTCCTTCACCATAATCCATAAGCTCAGAATCCATAGAAATTACTAATATTTGACTTAGCGCATACGCTATGCGTTGTCTTAATTGATCTTCCTTAGTCATAGTCCTTTGTGACCAGGCATAATTAAAATGTAAACCCCAAGGACCAAATATTTCATCTTCTTCAAGACCATAGTCTTCATATGCTTGCAATAGTTCATCCCATATAATACGCATTTCATCGAGTACAAAGCTTTGATCGATATTAAATTGATTTTCAATCCAAGCTTCTATCCCAATTTCTGTAACCAATGCAATTTCCTCCATTGTTGCTCCCATAGAAGCTTGTGCCAAAAATCGCGATGCTTCTGTATATTCTGCGATTAATCCAGATCCGTTTACAGTGTTTATTGCAGAGCTGTCATCGGAACTACTGGTTATGATTATTCCTGATATGTTTCCTGCACCTATATAGTCATCATGCTGAGCAAAAGATTGAACAACAGACATCAATGTTATTATTGTCGATAAGTATATTTTAGTTATTCTCATTTTGATCAATTTTTGTTTTCATCAATAATGACCAATTTTTGCGTTTTACTAAGTCCATTAGCATTAAATTGCAATAAGTAATTTCCAGATGGAATATCTGAGAGGTCTAACTGGAATTCTTTTGATCCAATTACTTTACCTTTTGAAACTTGGTTAATGATTTTTCCATTGGTATCTATCAAGTTTATATTGAGATTGTCCAGTTGGGTTTCTGTAGTGATATTAATATTTACTATATCAATAACAGGGTTTGGAAATGTGGTTACAGATGCATTTAGGAACAGCTCTTTTGTATTAACCGTAGTCTCTCCATTGGTTTGAATTTTTATTTCTGAGAGACAGGCACAGTCTGTTGCATTTTCAAATTGTTCTGTTACTGTGATTAAAAGATACCTAACACCAAGACCTTGAAAATTTGGTCCAGTAGTGCCTTCATAAAACGAAGAAGCAGTTGCTTTTTCTAATTCAAATTCGCCCCATTCTTTCCAGTCTATGCCATTGTAAGAATAGTCAATAGACATGGACTTGATGCCATTATCAATTTTATTATACATGTTGCAATTCCAAAATGTGGACTCACCAAGACTATAGATTAATCCAAAATCATACATAATCCAATGTGAATTTTCTCTGATTGGATTTGGGTTTTCTGTAAGGGTACAGCTTTCCCAATGATCTGATTCTAATGTAGAATGTCTGTCTTTATAACATTGACTGAAAATACATTGAATGCTAAAAAACAAAACAACTGATAAGGAATATATTTTTTTCATTCAAAATTGTTTTGCTCTAAAGTAAATATTAAAAATTTAATTTTCGGAGAAACTAAATTGAAGATTTACACCAAAGGTCAAATTTCGGGGTAATCCACTATATAGATATCTAGGGGAAGCACCCCCAAAACTTCTAGGATTTACAGAAATCATAGATGCGTAGTCGATATCAAATACATTTGACAATCCTGCTGTGAGATCAAGTTTGACCTTGCTTTTTTTAATTGCAAAGTACTTTATCATTAAGTCTGTAAGATTGTACCCATCAACTGTGATACTGTTAATGTCATCAGCATACATTTTTGAGGCGTATAAATTGTTGATTACAATTGCAATATGTTTATTGTTAAATTGTATTGAAGAATGTAATTGATGTGATGGTAAACCAGGTAAAAATTTGTCATCATAGACGACTTCGTTGTTTGTAAATACGCTAAACTTGTGGGGAGAGAAATTATAATTGACACTCAATTGTAATGTGTTCTTTTCCGAAAGTTCTATCCATTTTTTTAATGATAATTCTACACCTGGATGTGTTGTTTTCCCAGCGTTAATTCCTATGAATTGATCTTCGGTGACACGTTCTGCAACTAGGAGGTTAGAAATGGACATATAATAAGCAACAATGTCTATGTCAAGTTTTAATGTTCTATAGTAGTTTTTGAAACCGATTTCAGTATTCCAGCCAGTTTCAGGTTTTATTTCAGGATTTATTACACCACTTGGTAATAAGGTTTCTTCCAAAGTCGGAGCAGACATGCCATGAGATATTTTAGCATATACTATCTTACCGTTGAAGCTTTTTCCTATTGATAATTTTGGACTAAATACAGGGTCGTAATTGTATTTTCCTGATAAGTTCAAACTGTCAGGATTAAACCAATCATCATATTGATAATTAGTGGTGTTTGCATTTACGCCAAAGTCTACAACCCAATTGTTTTTCTTGTAATTAATGTTTAAAAAACTGTTGCTGGTAAATCTGTTTTCCTTATTGTCTGATAAGATATTTCCTTGCCCAATGTCAAGTGTTTGATAGGTAGACCAATGTTCGTTTTCGCCATACAATTCAGTTCCAATAGAAAATGATAAGTCAGGAATTATTAAATCCTCCTTATCAACTGAAAGCCTTATTCCTTTAAAATTATTTTGTTGAGTAAGTACATTGAATGGTCTTCTTTCGTAGTTTTCAAAAGTGCCCAAATAACCAGTGAACTGTGCTGTGTAATTGTGTTTAAATTGTTTTTGATAAGAGATTCCAATATTCGTTTTCTTATAATCTTCGAATCCTTCTGCACCTTTCCAATTGCCTGCAGCAGCCTCAGGAGTTGTATTAAAATCTTCAATGTTTAAGCCACTTGGAATTTGTCCTTTTAGTTCAGTATGATTTACAAATACAGACAATAGGTCAGCACCTAAATTAAACTGACCAAAGGCAGAAAACACAGTTCTATCAATAACATTATTGTCTCGATAACCATCAGAATCTAGTCTGTTATATTGAAGATTTATATTTGATTTATCTGATCCAAATTTATAGCTGATGTTGTTTTGAAAGGTATTAAAAGCACCATAACTAGATGCCAACGATAATTGCGAATAGTCTCTAAAATTCGCTTTAGTTTTATAATGAATTAATCCACCTAATCCTGCCCCATACTTTGATGGACTTGGACCTTTAGTAATACTTATTTCATCTATGATGTTAAGGTTTATGTCCTCTAGGTTGGTTTCTCCGATTCCATTTGTTAATGGAATGTCATTTAAATATGCTTTAATTTTTGTAGTAGAAAATGGAGACCTACTTCCTATTCCACGGATTACAACTCTATTTGTATTTGGTGCACCTGCATGCATGTAAATGCCTGGAATGGAATTGTAAATTCTTTCTGGAGAGAGTGGATTTATTATCTTATTTTTTGGTATCGATATGACATTTAAGTTTTCAATATGTTTGTATCGCTTATTGATGATAACAACTTCATCGAGATTTTTTTCTTGTAAGATTATATTGTTTGGTATGGCACTAAAAGCAATTCTAGACTTATAATATCCTAAATAATTTATTTCGATACTGTCAGATACATTACCCGTTATTTCAAAATTGCCTTCTAAATCTGTGAAGGTAAATTCTTTAGTATCTAGGATGTTTATACTTACTCCGATGAGCGGGTTGTTGTTAGCATCAGTTATTTTGGATTGAATAGATATTTGACAGAGTCCTGATGTATAAAAGAAATGTAGGAACGCAAAACTTAAAAAATACTTCATTAGGGAAATTCCTTTGTAGTTAAATATAACTGCTAAGAAACTACTTTTTAAAGATTAGTTATGGGTATTATATTGAATTTTCTTTGTTTAATTATTGACTTGTCAACACCGCAACCATTTTCCTTCATTCATATATTATAATTAATTGGCATATTTTATGATATATTAATATTAATTACGATATGTAATGGATTAAATTCTTGAGTATGAATATCTTAGTATTGCAATTAAAAGGGACATTATTGATTTTATTGGCAGGACTTTTTTTAAGTTCGTTTACTATTGTTATTCCTAATTCTGGAATTTATGAAGGCGGAATAAAATTTGAGATAGAATCCGATGACGCAAGAGTTAAAGCTTTAGTAAAGCAAATGAAGTATGATGAAAATAGCAATCAAATAGATATTGTCACAAATAAGGAGGTCATTTTTTTAGAGCTCTTTAAAGACAATGGAGACCTACTTTTTATGGTTCCAATAGGATCAAATACTATAAACCTTGGTGTTTCTACTTATCCTAAAGGCATTTACTATCTTAAAATGATGTTAGAAGGTGAGGACGCAGTGATGACTACAAAAATCATAAAAGATTTCTAGAATTATAATGTTTTAGTGGTGCATACTTGTTTATAATATTCACCACTTGCCCTGAGTTTTCTTGCTTGATTTTCAAAGTTAACTTCGTATAACCCAAATCTTGGCGCATATCCTTCTGTCCATTCAAAGTTATCCATTAAACACCAATAATAAAAGCGTTGTATATCCACACCGTTATTAATCTGTTTTAATAATTCTGACAAGTGATCCTTTATGTATTTTTGTCGAAAATTATCTTTGGCATCACATGTGCCATTCTCAGTTATATATATTGGCAATTGATATTTTTCATAAAATCGCTTGCAAAGTCTGCCAATTCCTTCTGCATATATTTCCCAGTTTAAATCATTGGTTTCGCATTTTTCATTAAGTAGAATTTCACAGAACATATTCTTTGGATCAAATTTCCCTTTTATGAAGTCTCGGCTGTAGTAGTTTATTCCAAAAAAGTCTACATATTTTCCTTGCTTGATTCCACTTTTGTTTTTTACTGGAAATAAGAATTTTCCTTCAGTAGTGCCTTCTATGAATATATTGTGAAACAATTTTTCTATCAAATATATTCCTAACTTAGTAAGTAACCCATTATTGTATGGGTCGAATATTCTTAAGTGATGGGCGACACCTACAAGTGCAGGTTTATTACTTTTTTCCTTGACTATTTCATGAATGATTTTATAGGCTTTTACATGCGCTTCTATGATGTGAGAAGCACAAGTAAGATACATACCGATTTCACCTTTTTTACCTGGAGGCCATTTCCCTTCGAAGTAAGCGAAAGTCAAAAAAACATTTGGTTCATTAAAAGTAATCCAGTCTGTAACAATGTCACCTAATTCATTTATAACGTATGTGGTATATGATAAGTATCGTTCAATTGATTTTGGATTAGTCCAGTTGCCATCATCTTCAAACCAAAGTGGGTGTGAAAAATGCCAAAGCGTTACAAGAGGATGTATGTTTTTTTCTAACAGCAATTCTATTTCATATCTATATTTTAGTATTGCTTCTTTATCAAATTTACCTTCTTCTGGTTCTATTCGAGACCATTCTAATCCAAGTCTATACGTTTGCACATTTAGTGCGGCGTTTAGCTCAGTATCTTCTTCTATTCTATTCCAGTGATCGCAGGCGGTGATACAATGCTCTTTGTTTTCAATCATGCCTTGCTCTGACCATCGATACCAATTGTTGTTAGTGTCACCACCTTCGATTTGTAATGCAGCAGTTGCTGTCCCAAATAAAAAATTGTCTGGAAATTTATTCATCTATTGAGAGTACTTCTTTTTCGTTATAAAATAAAAAATATACTGCAGCGAAAATACAAAACGCTGCACCTACTATACCACTTAATCTTATGCCAAGATCATCTCCAATATCTTTTCCAAAAGTTGTTAACACAGCAAATAGGAAAATACCGATTGTTTGACCAAATTTTTGCATTAAGGTACGAGCTGCAAAATACATTCCTTCTTGATTTACGCCAGTTGTTTTGGAACTATGTAAGGCAATATCTGCCAAGACAGCATTTGGTAATATACCAAGGAATGCCATCGGAACAGCCATCATTGCAATAAGTATCCATGCTTGTGTCATATTTGCGAATGGCATTTTCCCCAAGAAATAAATAGAAATAAAATTTATTGCCATCAATACAAAGGCAAAGCAAATCAATTTTTTCTTACCAACTATTTTTGCCAATTTATTGACGATAGGATATACAAGGAAAGAAATAATTATCATTACTGTCGTAAGCAAGCCAGATTTTTCTTCGCCCAGTTCAAGTAAAACAGTAATGTAATACAGCAATCCAGTCATGACTAATGTCATTCCTAAAAAGTAAGAAAGGTCAGCAATAATATAGTATTTAAAATGTTTGTTTTTAAAAGTACTCTTCAATGAAGTCATAAAAGCGACTTCTGACTTTTTTCCAATACTATGTAGTTTTTCTTTTAAAGATAGCGTAGGAATCAACATACAGATCATAGAAAAAATAGCAATCGCCATAATAGCCGTTTGAATACTTTCTACAATTGTAGAACAGAATCCACTTTCTAAAATTGCTGTGGCTATACCTGGAACTTGCGCAGCAATAGCAATCCCAATTGCGTAAGTTACTGAGATATATGTTGCAAGATTTAATCTTTCTTTTGGAGTATGTCCAAACTCGGATATTAAGGTTAAATACGGTGTGACGTATACGGTCAATGAGGCATAAAAGATAAACTGCATCACTAGAAACCATGCAATGTTAATCCATGACGCTCCATCGACTATAGGATAAAAAAGGAGAAAGAATGAAATGCCTGCTGGCAATATTCCCCAACGCATAAATGGAATCCTCCT
>JAHDBF010000111.1:0-2507 GCA_020630525.1 Saprospiraceae bacterium | reverse complement strand
GTTATTAAACTCAAGATAATCAATTTCTTTTGCTACTCGGATAAACACTTTTGATTTTGCTTTTGCAAACTTTGATTTGGTTATTTGCAATTGGTTTTTGTCTATACTGATTTTTGCTATTTCTTGTCCAGGCATAAGATGACCAGTCGAGTAAATTAATGATTCCGAGGGTTTAAGTTTCTTTAAAATTTTGGTTTCTCTTTTGTTCAATTTTATTTTTTTGACAAGATCCTTGTTTAATATCCAATCTCCTTTTGGTAGCTGGAAAGTAGATATTTGATCAGAGAGATTATAGGCCAGTAGATATTCTTTTTTATTCGATTGTAAAATGAAATAACCAGATTCTTTATCGACTATTTCTAAATCTATAATTTCTTTTTTTATCGATGGGAATTGTTTAAAATATAATTCTAGATCTGATGGTGTATAATCGCTTACATCATCAGAGGTAAAATGTACTGTTCCAAGACAATAATTCAGTAATAATAAAGTATGAATTTCTGTTTTATTGAGTTTGAGTTTTTTCTGTTTTAGGAAAAAGACATCCGGATCATTTTCGCAAATGTATTGGTTCCAGATCGCTCGATTAACAGTGTTTCTAAGTGAAGCAATGGTAGAAACGCGTTCTCTATATTTGATAAAATTGGCCAATATTTTGTCTTCCCATTTATGCGCAACGTCTGCACCTATTCTTAGTTTTTTAAATGGCATTTCTGGGATAGTAATCGCACCGCATCCTAAGATTTCTGCACCATCAGTTAACTCTTCCAAAAGTCTATAACTTTCTACTAAGTCTTTGTTTAATTTTCCATCTGATTTAAGTACCGCAGCATATAGAAAATCTAGTTTTAAAAGTTTGTAACCCCAGTCGTATATGACGGTATGGAAACATTTTTTTAAATAGTTTTTTACTTCAGGATTTTTCCAATCTAATGAATAATATTTTCCACTCCAAAGTGGATTTCTGCCTGCTATGATTTTGTTACCATTTGTATCTTTTTTGAACCAATTTTCTGGTAATGTAGAAACTATTTTTTCTTCTACAATAAAAGGGGCTAACCAAAGTCCGGGAATCATACCTGACGCCGTTGCTTTATCAGCAAGGCTTTTCATTTGACCTTTAAATTTTGCATTAGGAATCCAACTTCCTATGCCTTCTTGCCAGCCATCATCTATTTGGAAATACTTTGTTTCTACGTTTAGTTTTTTAAGGTTTTCTATTTGTTTTGATAGTAGAGTTGGGTTTATATCAGTATAATATTGATACCAACTTGTCCATCCAGATTCATTTTTTTTGGGAATTGATTTATATCCTAATTTTTCGAAATATTCAGATTGAACAGCGAATAACCTTCCTGTATTAATGATTAAATTATCCAAAGAAAAATCATTTTCCATATGATATACAGCAATTGAATTCTCTTTCTGATTATAGCCAAATATTATATTGGAATATTTATTTGGGTTACCCCAAAGTGAATATTCACTTTTAGATTTTATAATGATGTAATTAAAACTATATAATACCGATCTACAGTTTAAAATTTGCTTTATTTCTTGATCTCCATATCTATCCATTTTGAAGAATTTCCAAATTGGCGAAGCAACCAAACTTAATTGCTTTATTTTCTCATGAGGATAGTGCCATTGTGATTCAGACCAGGACTGATATCCATTACAGAATATCAGATCTATTTCTTTTGGAATGTTTTTTATTTTTTTAATTTCTATTGTTTTTGTAGATGTTAAAATGATTCTTTGTAATATTAGCGATAATTAATAAAATTCCTATTTCTAACACTCAATTCGATATAATTTTACCTTGCTATAATCCAGTTAGTGATTGGCAACAATCAATCATAGAAAACTATGAGCAATTAAATATTCGCTATAAGGAATCTTTTGGTAAGTTAATCATTGTTAATGATGGCTCTGATACAATTGATAAAAAATCATTCAGGGTATTAGAAAATAATATATCTAGGAGCCAATTAGAGATAATACATTTGCCACAAAATTATGGTAAGGGGTATGCATTAAGAAGAGGAATGGAAGTTTCGCAAAGTCAATATGTATTGTTTTCGGATTTAGATTTTCCTTATACTCTAGAATCTTTGTATGCGATGATAGATATTTTGATTAACGATAAAAGTGATGTGGTTATAGGAAAGCGAAGTGGAGCTTACTACAAAAAAATTCCCACCCAAAGACGAGTTATTTCTAAATGGGTAAAATTATTTAATAAGCTCTTTTTTAATATTCCAACTGCTGATACCCAAAGTGGATTGAAGGGCATGAATGCCAAGGGAAAAGAACAATTTTTACTTACAAAGACAAATAGGTATTTGATTGATTTAGAATTCCTAAAACGAACATATAGTATTCAAACGATTAGCATATCAGCTATTCCAATAGAGTTGCGATCAGGAATTGTACTAAATCGAATGAGTCTTAAAAATTTAATGAGAGAACTCATCAGTTATCTAAAAATCTTGTTTCTATATTAA
>JAHDBF010000110.1 GCA_020630525.1 Saprospiraceae bacterium | reverse complement strand
TTTCTCATAACTAAAAACTAAGCCTTATTCTTTAATAACCGTATGATTCACAGATGATAAATCCCAATCTATTACCAAGCCTTTAGCCAACCGTTTGGCAATCTCCTTACCGTATAAAAGCTCTGCTAAGTACAGTGATGCCTCAAATGATTTTGCACCACCAGCTGAAGTGATGAACTTTCCATCATGTACAAAAAGTGTGGAATCTATAACATTCAACTTTGGAAACATTTCTTTATATGCTGGAATATCAGAAGGGAAAGTTGTCGATGCATAATCGTCCAACAAGCCTGCTTTCGCCAATACAAATGCACCATCACAATGTGAAGTAACGTACATTGCATGCGCTGAAACTTTCTTTACAAAACGGAGCATTTCTTTATCTTCCAAGTCGGTATCTAGATGATGTTCTGCACTTGGTATGACGAGTATGTCTATCTCTGGATATTTTTCAGTGTAAGTATAATCTGGTAAAATTCTGATCCCTTCGAAAGTGGTAATTACATCCATACTTTTTGCAATTAGAAAAGTATTCATCGGTTTGATGTTTTCTCTAAATTTGGTATGTTGAAAAATATCAAATGGTGCTGTTAACTCAGTGTTGTAAACGCCATCCATTATTAGGAATGCAACATTATACATTTCTTTTTTTGTAAGGCCATTTTTTTCTTGACTTGTACCAATATTCACACACAATAAAAAATAAAATGTGAGTAAGGAAAATTTCATAATCTAAGATTTTATCACTTCTACTAGTTTTAAATCTATTTGTTTTAATTCGATATTGGTATCTAATAGCTCTACTTTAACTTTTGTTCCCATTGCTAATCTAGTTCCAGATTTGTTTCCTATGGCATACAACCTGCTGCTTGCTATCTCGTATGATTCTGTAAACTGATTGAAGCCTATTAAACCTTCTGCTTTAGATTCTTTTAGTTCTATAAAAATGCCTTGATCTATGATCCCAGAAATAAAACCTTCGAATGTCTGACCGACTTTATCCATCAGGTATTCTACTTGTTTGTATTTGATAGAATCTCGCTCTGCGGTCATTGCTTTTTTCTCCATTGTTGAGATGTGACCACACTTGGCTTCTAAGTCTGCTTTTTTGACTCTATTGTAATTGTCTTCTAAGTTTTTTGCTAATATTCTATGGACGAGTAAATCAGAATACCTTCTTATCGGAGAGGTAAAGTGCGTATAGTTATCAAATGCCAATCCGTAGTGTCCAATGTTTTCTGTGGTATAAATTGCTTTCGACATGGTACGAATTGCCATAGGTTGCATTAAGGCAACTACCTCATTGGTTTGTGCTTCTTTTGCCAAATCATTGAATGACTTTGCTACGTTTTTGGGTGTGTCTAATTTCATTGGGAAACCCAACTCTTTTGCAAAAAGTCCGAAGTCTTCTAGCTTCTCTTCATTAGGTGTGTCATGCACTCGATATACAAACGGTACTTCTTGTGCTTTCTTAGATTTGTTGATAATGAATGTGGCTACGGCTTTATTTGCCAACAGCATGAAATCTTCTACCAGTAAATGTGCATCTTTTCTTTTCTTTACATAAATGTCAATGGGTTTGTTGTCTTCATCTAACTTGAATTGTACTTCATCAGATTCGAAAGCAATAGCTCCATTTTTAAATTTTTGCTTTCTTAGTTTTTTTGCAATCTTATCTAAAGTTAAAATTTCTGTAGCGTACTCACCTTCCGTTGTTTCTATAATTTCTTGTGCTTCTTCGTAGGTAAATCTGCGGTCCGAGTGTATGATTGTCTTACCATACCATTCTTTTACAATTTTGTATTTATCGTCAAATTCAAACATCGCGGAGAATGTCAGGCTGTCTTCATTGGGCCTAAGGGAGCAAAGTTTATTGGATAATACTTCTGGCAACATCGGAATACATCTATCAACTAGATAGACAGATGTGCTTCTTGAAAATGCTTCTTTATCTATAGCGGTATCTGGTTGTACGTAGTGAGAAACATCTGCAATATGAACACCAACTTCCCAGTTGCCATTTTCTAATTTTTCTATAGAAAGTGCGTCATCAAAATCTTGGGCTGTCAATGGATCGATAGTTAATGTTGTCGTTTTTCTGAGGTCTCGACGGAGATTTATTTCTTCTTGTGAGATTGCTCTTTCTAAGTGGTTTGCCTCTTTAAGTACGTGATCAGGAAATTGTAAATCGAATCCATTGTCAACAAGGATTTGTTGCATTGCCATGTTGTGTGCATCGGTTTCTGTCAAGATGCTGGCAATGCTTCCCCATAGTTTACTGTTGTTAGCATTGCCCCATGAGGTAATGGTGACCAAAACGCTGTCTCCGTTTTCGGCTCCGTTAAGGTCGTCTGATTTTATAAAAATATCTAGTTCTCCATTTTTACCAGAATAGTTTACAATTCCTAATTTTTTAAATACGACTATTTTACCAACAAGTTGCTTTATTTTTCTAGAGATTACTTTTATGATTTTACCATCTGGTCTTCTGCCGCTTTTCTGTTTGCTGATTTTTACGGACACTTCATCTCCATCAAATGCACCATTAATGTTATTTGCAGAGATAAAAATATCTTGTTCTAATCCTTCTACAATGACAAATCCAGAACCACTTCTGGTTAAATCTAGTTTACCAATGTGTGTTGCTGTGGCTTTAGGTTTTGGAGGGATTGCATTTCTATTGGCTTTGAAAATATTTTCTTTTAGCGCTAATATTTTTCCTTCGCTTGCAAGTTGATTTAATGCGGATGAGATACTGTCTGTGGAGTTTTCTAGACTAAGCTTTCGCTTTAACTGTTTTGGGGTATATCTTTTTTTTGAATTGGTATTAATGGCACTGAGTAGTTTGGATTTTAATAAATCGCTACTTAGTGTTTGGGGTTTGTTATTTTTTGTTTTTCTTGCCATAAATTGGTATCTTCTTTGTAAGAAATAATTTCGCCACTAGGCATTATTTCCATATAATATGATTTCAGCTTTTCTATATTATTTTCTGCTGACTCATCTGTGTTTATTGCTAATTGAATGGTAAAGTCATCATTGATAGTTGCAGCAGATCTTTGGACTTTTTGTCCATTTGAGATTACACCTGCGATGACTTTACTTGAGATTCTGTTGCCTTGTAGATCCATTGTTACGAGATAATACTCATAGCTGAGAAGGGATCCTCTCCAATATACGATTGCTACGATCCTTTCACTAATCGAAAAAGACATACATGGTACAAATTCTAAAAATTCATCTTCCTTATCCTCTTCGAAAGGCATTAAGAATTTTTGGATTGCTACTATTGGTAATGCTTTATTTAACGATGAAAAGTCTTTAATCGAGTCCTCTGTTAAGATAACAGGTAATTCTATTTCTGGAAAAAAGGAAAGGAATTCATTAAAAGATATGTCGTCAATTATTTTTGTCATTATAATATCTGTTGTCTAGTTCTGAAATTATGCTATGCTTTCTTCAGCTTTCATTTTTTCTGCATTTTCATAAACTTGAAGTGCTTCTAACACTTCGTCTAGGTCGCCTTCCATTATGTTATCTAACTTGTATAGTGTCAAGTTTATTCTGTGGTCTGTTACTCTATTTTGCGGATAGTTGTATGTTCTGATTTTATCAGACCTGTCTCCCGAACCTACGAGTGATTTTCTAGCTGCTTTCTGTTCAGAATAGTTTTTGGCTCTCTGTGCTTCTACTATTTTTACATATAATCTTTGTAGTGCGATTTCTCTGTTTTTATGTTGAGAACGACTATCTGTGCTTTCAGAGACTATACCTGTAGGTAAATGTGTAAATCGTACTCCAGATTCTGTCTTATTAACATGTTGTCCACCGGCTCCACTGGCACGGAAAGTATCTACCCTTAATTCGTCTTTTTTGACATCAATATCTTCTTCTTCAAATTTTGGAAGTACTACTACTGTTGCTGCTGAGGTGTGAACTCTTCCTTGGGATTCTGTTTTCGGTACACGTTGTACTCTATGTGCTCCAGATTCAAACTTTAGCTTACCATAAACATCTTGACCAAAAACCTCAAGTACTACTTTATTAAATCCCCCAACTGATCCTTCGTTAACATCTACTACTTCTGTTTTCCAATTTTGTTTTTCGAAAAACTTGGTATACATTTTATACAAATCTCCAGCAAAAATACTGGCTTCGTCTCCACCAGCTCCTGACCTAATCTCAAAAACGACATCTTTGGAATCTTCAGGGTCTTTAGGGATAAGCATCACTTTTATTTCTTCCTCTAGTACATCTATTTGTTCTTTTAATGTGCTGAATTCCAATTGTGCCATTTCCTTCATTTCTGGATCTGGATCTTGGAGTAAAGATTTGGTTTCTTCTAGATTATCCAGTAAGTTTTTATACTTGAGATAGGCTTTGCTATAATCTGATAAACTTTTGTATTCTTTATTAAGCTTGGTAAATTTTTTCATATCACCAACTATCTCTGGGTCGGAGAGTAGTTCTTCTGTATGAAGAAATTTATTGTGAATAGCTTCTAATTTATCTAACATGTAATATATAAGTTGGTGTAGAATTATATTCTACTGAATAGTAAATGAGGGATAAAAGTATATGTTCTAGTTAATTTTGACCTTATTTCTTATGTTTTGGATAAGGTCATTTGTTGCTGCAGGTCTTTTGATGTGTGTTTTTATCATATTTCTGACATGCTTTTCTTTTTCAAACATTTTATTGAATGAAGGGTCAGAGTTTACGTGATTTAACAGCTCTTTACGATCTACGTCATTTAAGGCATTATCAAAATAAAGGGCTATTTTATCTTTTATGCTGTTACTAAAGCTGTTAGAATTTTCCATTGCTTGGGTTTTTGTAGACTATAATTTAATTATCTATGCAATTTAAAAATTTACTCTTCTTCTGTTTGTTCGATGTTAATATTGCTTTGTCTTTCTCCTCTTTTATCGGTGTATCCCAATTTTTCGGCGTAAGATTTTAGTTTTTCTTTGAGCATATTTCTTGCTCTAAAAAGTCTAGATCGTACTGTTCCAATAGGTACATCAATAATGTTGGAAATTTCCTCGTAAGTAAATCCCTCAACATCACAAAGCAAAATTACTGTTCTAAAATCATCAGGTAGAGCATTGATAGAAATGGTGAGTTCATCACCCATCATATTATCAAAAATCTCTTCTCTTAGGTCTATGTATCCGCTTCCTTTCGACTTATCAACATCATTATAATTGATGTAATCCTCTAGCTCAACTCTGTTTGGACGCTTAACTTTCTTCCTATATTCATTGATATAGGCATTCTTTAAGATTTTAAACAACCACGCTTTGGCATTAGTTCCTTCATTGTATTTAAAAATAAATCTATGAGCTTTTAAATACGTTTCTTGGACCAAATCATCAGCATCTTCATCATTATAAGTAAGGTGATAAGCGAATGTTTTTAATGCTGTGATGTGCGGAAGAAATTCTTCTTCAAATATTTTGTCGTATTTGGTTTTGTCTCTTTGCAAATTAGTATTTCTTATAGGTCGGTGTAAAGGTACATAATGTTACAAGAATAACATTTATATATCAAGTTCTATCATAATTGGACAGTGATCAGAATGCACTGCTTTCTGTTTATATTCGGCAGTTTTCAGTTTATCTGTAAGGTTATTGGTGATAGACGCATAGTCGATTCTCCATCCTTTGTTTCTTCTTCGCGATCCAGCTCTATAACTCCACCAGGAGAATACATCATTTTGTTCAGGGTGTAATAATCTATATGCATCGGTAAATTCCCCCGCAAACCATTCGTCCATCCAAGCTCTCTCTTCAGGTCTGAAGCCTGACGGTTTATCTCTTCTATTTGGATTATGAATGTCTAAGTCTAAGTGTACGATATTATAATCTCCTACGACTACTATTTTTTTTCTGGTTTTTAATAATTTTTTAATCCAGCTATTAAAATCTTTTAAAAAGGTCATTTTTACTTCGTGCCTATCTTCTCCACTAGATCCAGAAGGAAAGTAGCAATTCAAAATTGTTAAGTCTCCGTAATCGGTTCTCAGTACTCTACCTTCTTTGTCATGCAACGCTATGCCAATGCCATTTTCAACATTATCAGCTTTGATTTTAGAGTAGGTAGCAGTTCCACTGTATCCTTTTTTCTCTGCAGAAAACCAATAATTATATTCATAACCGAGATCTGCAAACCGTTTGGGATCAACTTGAGTTGTTACAGCCTTTACTTCTTGTAGACAGAATACATCGGGATTCTCTTCTTTTATCCATAAATCAAGGTCTTTATTTAGCGCTGCCCTGATTCCATTGACATTATAACTAACAATCTTCATATTTCTAATTTAATTCGAATGCACCTTTAGTTAAACCAATATCTGCTATTGACATGCCACCTTCTACATTTGACAATTTCGCAGTTCCTACTGCACTCTTGTGTGCTACTGCAATTTTCGCACCATTGATGTCTTTCCAATCTTGCCATGTATTTCTTACTCCTTTAAAGGGAAGTATTTGTACCCACATTTGCCAAGCGTTGGGCATATAATCTTCATCTAACCACCAAACATAGATGTCTCCAGGCGTTACTCCACCAGATTCATATTCAATTTTAAGTCCTTTTTTTCCATTTTCTGAAACCACAGACCTACTGGTTCCGGGATCTTTTATTTTATATGGTGCACAAAGCCAAAAAGAGTCATTGCACCAAATATTCCATGCTTTTTGGATCAATTTTGTTTTTTCTTCTCCAGTAACTAATTTACCATCAGAATATGCGTCTCCATCTACTTGATCTAAATCAAGTAAAACTTTATTTTTTTTCCACTCTACAATGGCTCTATTTTGTTTTTTATCCCAATGATAGTGATGTTTGCCAAAGAAAAATGTCCATTTTATATATGCCAAACTATCCCATGCAGGTTGATTTAACGCTTCTAAAACTTTATCAGCTAAAAGCTCTGCATTTTCTTGCGGATCTACTATTGGCATGTCCTTACTTATAAACTTGAAGCATGAAACACATGACACAATGAAAACAAGTAATATCAATCCGATCCATTTTAGTTTTTTCATAATGTATATTTAATCAAATAACTTATATTTTAGCGATAAGTTTATACAAATGTACAAAGACAAAAAGGTGATTGTAGTAATGCCCGCATATAATGCAGCTGCTACACTAGAAAAAACAATTAAAGAAATACCTTCAGAAATAGTTGATGAGATCGTCCTTTGTGATGATGCAAGCAAAGATGACACTGTTAGTACGGCAGAAAGATTGGGTATAAAACACATCATTGTACATGAGCAAAACAAAGGGTATGGTGGTAATCAAAAATCTCTTTATAATAAGGCCTTGTCGCTAGGTGGTGATATTATTATAATGCTGCATCCTGATTATCAATATACACCAAAGTTGATACCGAGTATGGTTAATATCATAGGCGAAAATCTATATCCAGTGGTTTTAGGTTCTAGAATTTTAGGAAAAGGCGCACTAAAAGGTGGAATGCCAAAGTATAAATATATTGCCAATCGTTTTTTAACCCTATCCCAAAATCTATTGATAAATTACAAACTTTCGGAATACCATACTGGTTACCGTTCTTTTTCTAGGGAAGTGCTAGAAACGATAAATTTTAATGAAAACTCTGATGATTTTATTTTTGATAATCAAATGTTGTCACAGATAATTTATGCCGGTTTTCATATTGGAGAAGTAACTTGCCCTACCAAATACTTTGAAGAAGCATCATCAATAAATTTTAGTAGAAGTACAAAATATGGTCTTGGTGTATTGGCAGTTTCTGTTAAACATTTTTTACAAAGAATAGGAATTGGCAAATTCAATATGTATAAAAAATTATAGCTTTAAATGTCCTACCACGAAAAAGTATTCTCTGTTACAAAAAAAATCCCTAGAGGTAGAGTAACCAATTATGGAGCGATTGCAGATTTCTTAGCATTGGGTTCTGCACGAATGGTAGGATGGGCACTAAATCAATCTCATTTTCGAGAAGATATCCCAGCACATCGGGTTGTGAATAGTAAAGGAGAACTTAGTGGAAGATTACAATTTACTACGCCGACATTAATGCAAGAGTTATTAGAAAAAGAAGGTGTAGAAATCGTAAAAGATAAAGTCAAAAACTTCAAAGAACATTTCTGGCATCCTGGAGACCATCTTGATCAAACACTGTACGAATGAAATGTATCAATATGATATGTGGTCCGAGGAATATGTCGACGGCGCTGATGTATTCATTTAACAACCGAACAGATACTACTGCCGTTGATGAGCCATTTTATGCAAGTTACTTAAGTAATGTGAATACAGATCATCCTGGCGAAAACGAAATATTGGCAGCACAATCCAATGATCCAAGCGTTGTCATTTCTAAAATTCTAGATATAGAAAGTGATGTAGTATTTATTAAAAACATGGCTCATCATATCAGAAAAGAAATGGATCATAGTTTTATGTTGAATATGGAAAATCCATTATTGATCAGAGATCCAAAACAACTGATTGCCTCATTCCAAAAAGTAATTCCAAATCCTACCATGGAAGATATTGGGTTAAAAAGATCTTACGAATTGATGCAATGGCTAGACAAAAACAACAAAGAAATAACGGTAGTAGATTCAGGAGACTTATTAAAGGACCCTAAAACCATTTTATCTATTCTATGTTCAAGGCTCAACATTCCTTTTGAATCCAAAATGTTGAAATGGGAAAAAGGACCAAAAAATTGTGATGGAGTTTGGGCAAAATATTGGTATAAAAATGTCCACGAATCCACTTGTTTTGTAAAACAAAAAACAAGTCAACGGCCATTACCAAACCAATGCAAAAACTTATATGAAGAAGCTATGGAATATTATATAGCACTAAGAAAATATTCCATAACATAATTTAACCCTTAAATCAAATAAAAAAGATGTTACAAAAATTCGACCCTAGAAATAAGGATATAAAAATTTGGGTAAAAGACGGACTATATGCACGTCAAGATGCTAAAGTATCTGTGTTTGATAGTGTAGTACAAGGCGGTGATGCTGTGTGGGAAGGTCTAAGGGTTTATCCCGAAGGCATTTTTATGTTGGATAGACATTTGGGTAGATTGGCGGATTCTGCTAAGGCCATGGCATTTACCGATGTTCCAAAAAATGAAACCATTATAGCTGCATTAAAAGAAACACTAGAAGCTAACAAAATGGATCGAGATGTGCATATTAGATTGACATTGACTAGGGGAGAAAAGATAACCTCTGGAATGGATCCTAGACTTAATCAATTTGGTTCGTGTCTGATTATTGTTCCAGAATATAAACCACCAGTGTATGATAATGAAAATGGAATATCAGTAATCACCTCATCTATAAGAAGAAACTCTCCAAACAACTTAGATTCTAAAATTCACCATAATAATCTTATCAATAATATATTGGCAAAAATACAATCAAATGTTGCAGGAGCCGATGCTGCACTTATGTTAGATTGGTATGGTTTTGCGGCAGAGCTGAATGGTACAAATATCTTTATGAGTAAAAATGGAAAACTGTTTACACCACATGCTGATGCTTGTCTTCATGGCATAACTAGAGGCTTAATTATTGAGATTGGTAAAGAAATTAACAATCCTGTTATAGAAAAAAACATTTCCTTAACGGAATTATACGCTGCAGATGAAGTATTTTGCAGTGGAACTATGGGAGAGTTAACACCAATACATTTAATCGATGGAAGGAACATCGAAAATACTTCGGGAATTAAAACACTTCCTTCAATAATTGAAAAATTTGAAGCGAAGATTCCACAACTTTGTGTCACTATTTAAACATTCTATAAATGAAAAATGTAATAATATTCTCATTATTGTTTGCTGCAAATTTTCTTTCTGCGCAAACTGTTTTTGGAACATGGAAAAGTGTCGATGATACTGATGGAAAAGCTAAGTCGCATATTGAAATATATGAAGAAAACGGAAAGGTATATGGAAAGATAGTTAAACTATTAGAAGCAGCTGAAGCAACGCATTGTGATGAATGCGAAGGAGATAAAAAAGGAGCACCTTTAGAAGGTATGGTTATACTTTATGATCTTGAGAAAGATGGAAATACTTATTCTGGAGGAAAAATACTTGATCCTGCGGATGGATCAGAGTATAAATGCTTCATTGAGCTAGAAGAATCGGACAAATTAAAGGTAAGAGGTTACATCGGTTTTGCACTTATAGGTAGAACACAATACTGGTATAGAGTTAAATAAACAATAAAACCGAGTTAAGTGCAGTTATAGGAGCATAATTATTATTCAAAATTATCTATATGATGCACAGCTACACTCCCAACATGTTGGTCAAACTTATTTACTGCGAAACAGACATTTTTGAAACATTAGAGTTGGAAAACTCTATTGAGAATGATGAAACGCTAAAAACCATGTATTTAGACCTAAAAAATGGTTTTAAAAAGCTTCCAGAATTAAATTATGGTCCTAGTATGACTTCTGTAAGCAACATCTTATTCTATAGTCAAGCTTCTTCTGCTGAGGCAATAAGTTAATATAGACCCAAAAACATAACTAAAAGGGTATTCTAGTAAATGAATACCCTTTTTTACTTTTGTCAAACAAGACATAAATCAATTTAACTTATTATTGGTCTAATAGTGGATACTTTTTCTTTATGTTTTATATGTGCATCTCTTTCAGTATATAAATATTTCACTTTTTGTTTATTTTGATTTGAAATTTGTTGTTACCTTGATTGGGTGATAAATAAATTCGGAGATCATATTCTTAATACACTCAATTATTTTGATGTATTTAATCATCCATTGAAATTGGATGAAATCTATTCTTTTTTACCTATTGACATTTCAAAAAAAGAGTTGATAGACATTCTTACTTTCCTTGTTTATTCAGGAGATGTTTATCAGTATGAAGACTATTTTTCTCTGAATAATTCGGCGCTAGATGTTTATAATAGGAAAATATTAAACAATAGTGCTGAAATGCAAATGCCTATTGCAAAAGAAAAAGGAAATCTGATTTTATCTTTTCCTTATATAAAAGCAGTATTTATTTCTGGAAGCTTATCGAAAGGGGTATTTGACGAATCTGTAGATGACGATATAGATTTCTTTATAATTACTCAGAAAAACAGGCTTTGGCTTGCAAAATTCTTATTGAAATTTTACAAACTAATTTACTTAAACAATTCAAAAAAATATTTTTGTATAAACTACTTTATCTCTGAAAATAAATTGAAACTAACAGATGAAAATAGATTTGTTGCTACGGAACTAGCAACGTTAATTCCTATTGGAGACTCAAAATATTTAGATAAATTGGTATCAAATAATAAATGGATTTATACATTCTTGCCGAATATAGAATTACAAAAACCTATCACCAAAAAGCAAATACAACCAAAACCTAGAATTTCGAAAATTATACAAATACTCACTTTTGGAATTATTGGAACTATATTGGATTACATTATAATGTATTTACATCGAGTAAGAAATTACTTTAAGTACTATAGAAAATTCAAACACAAAAATTACCATTTACGGTTCAGGAGTACTAGGACAGAATCTAAAATGCATCCACCAGATAACCAAACTAGTACACTGGAGAAATTTGAATTAAAGAAAAAGCAATCGGAAAAAGTAGAACATGAGTAAAATATTATTTACAAATTCGTATTTCTACCGCTTTGATAAAAAACAATGGGAAACAGCACAACCATACCCTCCTCTTGGAACGATAACGGTAGCTGCATACATTGAGCAATTTGGTCATGAAGTAATCCTTCAAGATAATAATCTAGAGAAAGACATTTCGGCATTTGAAAAAAAATTAAATTCCAACAACCCTGACTATGTTGTCATCTATGATGATGGGTTTAATTATCTAACAAAAATGTGTCTTACTACGATGAGAGAAGCTGCATTTGAAATGATAAAATTGGCAAAAAAAACCAAAGCTGTTGTAATAGTAAATAGCTCTGACTCTACCGATCATTTCGAATCATATTTAAAAGAAGGTGCAGACTATATAATTCATGGTGAAGGAGAAATAACCCTAAAAGAATTAATTGATAATTTAAATGCTGACCAAATTCCTAACGAAGTAAATGGATTAAGTTATAAAGTAGATGATACAATAACTAAAACCTTACAAAGGAATGTAGAAAAAGATTTGGATATTTTTCCGATGGCTAAATGGGAATTAGTAGATGTAGAGTCTTACAGAAAAATATGGATAGAGAATCATGGATTCTTTTCTTTGAATCTACAAACAACAAGAGGTTGTCCTTATAAATGTAATTGGTGTGCAAAACCCATCTATGGGAACCGATACAACTCAAGAACACCTTTACATGTAATAAATGAAATTGCATACTTAACTCAGAAGTATGATGTAAATTACTTCTGGATGTGTGACGATATTTTTGGGTTAAAACCTGGTTGGGTCCAGCAGTTTAACACACTGCGTAAAGAAAAAAACTTAAGTTTCAAATATAAAATTCAATCCAGAGCAGACCTTATGTTAACTGATAATAATCTGGATGCATTGGTTGAAAGTGGAGCAGATAAAATTTGGATTGGTGCGGAAAGCGGAAGTCAAAAGATTTTAGATGCTATGGATAAAGGCACTAAAGTAGAACAGATTTATGAAGCTACAAGAAAGCTAAAAGAGCGAGGAGCAAAAATTGCTTTTTTCTTACAATTTGGGTATTTAGGAGAAACTATGGCTGATATAAAATCTACAATTAAAATGGTTTTAGACCTTATGCCTGATGAAATTGGAATCTCTGTTTCCTATCCATTACCGGGAACTAAATTTTACGATAAAGTAAAAAGTCAGTTGCTATTAAAAGCTAACTGGAAGGATTCTGATGATTTAGACCTTATGTTTGAAAATACATTTAAGCCCATTTTTTACAAAACACTTCATCGCTACGTACATAATAGATATCGGATTAAAAAAGGATGGTTAAGTATTATAGAAAGTTTCAAAAATCCTTTTGTTAATGTAAAAAATAAAATGTCAGATATTGTAAGAATGATCTATCACATACCACTCGCGTTACTGCATTCTTTTTTATTAAAAATCTA
>JAHDBF010000109.1 GCA_020630525.1 Saprospiraceae bacterium | reverse complement strand
TTCCAATATTCTAATGTTATTTGCATAATAGTAGATTAGAAAATTCCCAAAAATTTGCGCTTAAATTTTACTACTAGATCTTCCTGTTGACCATGTTCTGTAACTTCCACTAATTTCTTTTCGATTGTCAATTTCTTGCCGTCGATCTTAGCACTAGCATCAGAGCAAGATTTGATTTTATAAGGAAAATTATACACTGTAGATACAGTGCCATCTGCACCCATAGCCCCAATCATGTCCATAACTTTGTCACTATTCTCATCTTTTACTGCTTTTGGATTAGCAAATTTTATAAATTCCTTTTTAGACATTTTATATTTAGCACCGAGGAAATCTTCCAATGGATTTTCGTCACCCATCATTCCCGCAGTACCACTTGCAGCGTTTGCAGAATTGTCAGATTCTATAATGGCTTTGTTAATTTTCATCAAGTTTTCTATAGAAGAAAATCCAATATCATATCCCATTCCTAATGTTCTAGTTTCTTTATCAATTACTATTCTGAGCATAACGTCTTTTAGTAATTCTGGATTTTCAAAATCCTGACCACTCATCTCAGCCATCTGTAACATTGACATAGTAGAATCCATTTTGCCTTCACCCATTGCTTCAAAGAAGTCATTCATTGGATCTTCTGCATTCATTTCAGATTCATTACCCATCATTAGCATCATCTCAAACATATCCATCGAGCTCGACATGTCTAAATAAATATTTAATTTCCCTTCTCCATTTTTATCAATATTCATTTCTTCTGTAATGTCTCCACAAGAAGACAGTAAAAATATACTTGCAATAGCGATTAATAAGTGTTTAATACTTTTCATAATTTGTTTTTTTGGTTTACATTTTATCATCTACAATGGCTAATATTTTAGCTTCCGATTCTTTAGCTTTATTTAATAATTGTTTTCCTTCTTTTAATGCAGCTTTTACGTATTCGGGATCGTCAAAATCTTTACAATTGATTTTTACATTTAAGTAAGCTCCACCAATTGCTGTTGTACAGCACAACGCACCCACACCAGCGTCAGAAACAGAATTTGGATTGCCAACATCAGCCATGAGTAATAAAAAGTCATATGCTTCTGATGTTGTTCTCATCACTTGTAGTGGAACTTCTATGGCATTTTTAGTAGCTTCATTTATTGCCTTTGTTCTTGCTTTTTTTTCTGCATCACTAGATTTAGGCAAACGGATTGCTTCGATTATTTTATTGAAGGCATGCGTATCAGCATCTACCAGATTTAGCAATCGATCTTTAATATTTTGTCCTATTGCTGCCTGATCAGAAAAGCTTTTCCATTGGTCATCCCAACCTCTTTTATGACTAGATAAGTTGGCAACCATTGTACCCAGACTCACGCCTAACGCACCTACATACGCTGCTATACTTCCGCCACCAGGTGCAGGACTTTCTGAGGCAGTCTCATTAGAAAACGCAACCAATGTTTTGTTAAGTAGTGGTTGGTCTGCTTCATCCTCAAGTAAATATTCTATGACTTTTTTCTTTGGGTCGAATGGGCCTAATTCATCTAGTCCAAGAGATTTTACGGCTATATGAATAATTTCTAATTCTGAAATTCCAGTAGAACGTTCTTGTTTTTCTAAAAAGAATTTTCCTGCATCGATCAATACTTTTTTAGGCACTAAACCTACTAATTCGGAACCAGTCACTCGCATTCCTCTTTTATTGGCAGAATCCCTACAAGCCTCAAATGCCACATGCAATGGAGTAACATTAATATCTGTCAAATTCATACTTATCTGCGCAAGATCATATTCATCGATATACCAACCAATCGCTTTCACAGATTTACACGTGCCAGGAACCCTTAATGCATTTCCATCTTTATCTCTTTGGATTTCTCCATTGAGCTTGTTTCCTTTCTTTTTGATTCTACCTTTTTCTCTGATGTCAAAAGCAATAGAGTTTGCCCTTCTTACAGAAGTAGTATTTAGATTAACATTATAGGCAATGAGAAAATCTCTAGCACCTATCGCTGTAGCTCCAGACTTTGGGTTAAAATTAGACGAACCATAATCTGGTTTCCATTTAGGGTCTAGTAATTTTTTTGACAAGCCTTCGTATTCTCCAGACCTTACATTCGCTAGATTTTTACGTTCTGGTGTGCTCGCTGCTGATTCGTAGAGATAAAATGGGATATTTAGATTAGAACCTGCTTTTTCTCCCAATTTTTTGGCATATTCTACTACTTCATCCATAGATATGTTGGATATTGGTATTAGTGGACATACATCAGTAGCTCCCATTCTTGGATGCTCGCCTTTGTGTTTACTCATGTCGATGATCTCGCTTGCTTTTTTAATAGCTAAATAAGCCGCTTCGACGACCAATTCTGGTTCTCCTACAAATGTAACAACTGTTCTATTGGTAGATTTTCCCGGATCTACATCCAATAATAATACGCCTTCTACACTTTCTATTTCGTCAGTAATCTGTTTAATTATAGACATGTCTCTACCTTCACTAAAGTTAGGAACACATTCAATTAATTGCTTTTTACCCATAATGTCTTGACTAGTTCTTTTTAAAGTTGAATATTACCAAACAAATGTAGATTTTTATCTACATATCACTTAATTGATGACTTATGAAACACCATATCTGGTTATTTTTCTTTGTTTTTTGTTTGAATATTGTCTCAGGACAAGAAGTATTGGTATCTCCAGATATTAATATTAGGAATGATTATTCCTACGATATTTTACCAAGCATTAACGATAAATTGGTCCTTTTTAGGAATAGCGGGAATGCTTACTACCATGAAACGCTAAATGAAGATTTAGAATTGACACAGACTTCAGAAATTATTTTCGAAAAAGACCGTGTCAATATTTACAATATTCTGGCCATGGATACGTGCTATCAGATCACTTATGGAGTGGCAGAAAAAGACAGCATTCAAGTAAAAGCTAGGCGATTAAACGAACGAGCAGAATTGATAGATTCAATTACGCTGTTTGCATTCGAGCGGAAAATATTTCATCGATATAGTTATGTACATAGTGAGGACGAGTCCAAAACTTTATTGTTTTCCAAAAATAAAAAGGATAAGATAGAACTGAATGTTATTGATAATATAAATATGGAAATCATTTCTCGTATCAAATTGGATATTCCCGAGATTGACATTCATGCAGATTTCAGAAAAATTATTGTAACCAATAGCGGAGTAGTGGTAATACTATTTGACAAAGACAATTTTAAATATAGTAGAAAAAAACACAAGGGAAATCTGGTAATAGCTTATCCGGGCAATAACGAATTTTCATTTATTCAATTGGATTACGAAGGCAATTTGGCATTAGACATGAATTTGGTATATGATAATCAAAACAATAGAATCGTTCTTGCTGGAATTTATAGTATTGAAAGTAATATTATAGCAGAAGGTTATTTTCTTTACAATAAAAGGATTGATAATTTAAGTAAAATCGAAAAATTGAGATATTATCCTTTTGAAGTAGAATTTGTCAATGAAGTCATAAATAAAAAGAGAAAAAAGAAGGATAAACTATCAGACTTGGTACTCAGAGATATCGAATTGAGAAACGATGGGGGAGTGTTATTGTGGTTTGAGATATTTAAAGAAATAACTCGCCGATCTACATATAAATTTGCAAGACGTACAGATGATTTTGGTATGGATAGAGGTTTTGTGGATTATTACAATGAGGATATTATTCTTGTAAATCTTAATCCTGACGGAGAAGAATATTGGAAAAAGGTATTACACAAAAAACAATTTTCTCAAGATGATGGTGCTGTTTTTTCTTCCTATTTTTTATTCAAAACACCAAGCCGGATCCGTGTACTTTACAATGATGAAGTAGCTAAAAACAGTACAATAAGTGAATACCTGATTGATCCTCTAGGAAAGAAAGAAAGAAGGAGTTTGCTGAATACAGAATATGAAGATTTAAAATTACGCTTTAGAGATGCACAACAGATTTCTTCTAATAGTATGATTGTCCCATCAGAAAAAAGCTACAATTTAAATTTGGTAAAAATCAGTTATTAGTATTAGGTTTATTCATAACGCAATGACTCGATCGGGTCAAGTCTAGAAGCTTTCAGTGCAGGATAGAGACCAGAAATAATACCTACTACAACACATACGATGATGCCAAGTATCATCCAATTTACAGGTACGATAAATTGCCCATTTATTAATGTCGCGACCAATAGTCCTAATCCGATTCCTAGAATAATTCCTACAAACCCACCAAGGATACAAATTACAACGGCTTCAATAAGAAACTGTGTCAACACATTAGATCTCGTTGCTCCTAATGCTTTTCTTAGACCTATTTCGCTGGTTCTTTCTGTTACAGAAACAAGCATGATATTCATTAACCCAATGGCCGCACCTGTCAAAGTCATTAGTGCTATAGCAACAGTAGCTAATCTTAGTTCAGTAGTCATTTCTTTGAGTCGTTCCAAGATACCATCACTCTTTCTAATTTCAAAATCATTTTCCTGTCGGGCTTTTAGTTTTCGTACCACACGCATACTTCCAATTGCAGAAGAAATCGCTTGATCTATACTTGCAGTTTCTTGGACTGAGGATATGATACTATAGTTTCTATTGTCGTAACCATAATATCTTTTGGCATTAATTAACGGAATGAATACACGTCGATCAGACGAATTACTCATTGCAGAACCCTTACTGGCTAATGTGCCCACAACCTTGTATTTGGTCGCACCGATACTGATGATTTTATTTATGGCTGTTTTTGGTTTGTCGTTAAACAATAATTTGACAATGTCACTCCCCAAAATGACTTTATGTGCACCGTCCTCTATTTCACTATTGGAAAAGTCTCTACCTTCTCCAATATCATATGCTGAAACTTTTAAATAGTTTTCATCTATACCAATAACCCTTACGGTAGGATTGGTTTCGTTAGATGCAAATGAGATTGTTGCATTGGATGTACAGAAAGTATTTATTGATGTAAGAATACCACCGTAACTATAGTTTTCTTTAAATTTTTGCGCTTGCTCAAATGATATTACATCTGCTCTTTTACCAGATTTCCCCCTATTGCGCGAACGCATATTTTCATTTTTGGGATATATTGAAAACGAGTTTGCTCCTAATCGATTAAAGCTATCACTCATAGAAAACAAAATAGTATCAATAGCAGTCAATATCCCTACTAGGCAAGTAATACCGACTGCAATAATAAGTAAGGTCAGAAGAGACCTCAAGAAATTAGACCTTATAGAATCTAATGCGACACGTATGTTTTCTAAAAAATTCAATATTAGTTTATTTACTTTAAAGCTATTGTAATTATTACAGACTCATGCATTATTTAGATGCTTATCATGATTCGATAGATGAAATCAGATTTTTATTATTTTATCTGCATATGTTTTTTGATTTTTATTACTCAAGTAAATATAATATACGCCTGATTGTAATGTATTAATATTTAGAGCTACAGTACAATCATTAGGACAATCAATAGCTTTAACCAACATAGTTTTCCCTTGTTGATTTACTATTGATATCTCATCAAATCCATTGTTTACAAAACTAAAATTGGTTTTTCCTCTTGTTGGGTTTGGATAGCTAACTGCTTTTATGTTTGCTATATTTTTGGTATTACTAACCATAGGCAATTGATATGAATACATTGATCTTCCATAAGTTGCTGCTGCCAATTTCCCAGTTTCATGATGCAGGTCGATGTCGATTACTGGAACCAATGGTAAAGTACTACCCAATACATCCCAAGAATTTCCAAAATCTACTGAATAGTATATACCTATATCACTAGCGACATATACAGCTCCGTTACGAGTATAGTCTGTGACTATATCGTTAAATGGGACATCTGGCAAATTATTGCTTTTATCAGTCCAAGATTCTCCGTTGTTGTCGCTATAATAAATATGACCTATGTTTTCGTCAAACCTAAATCCACTATAACATACATACAGTCCATTTTCTTCGAATCCATCCCACGCAATACCAGTAACCCATCGGTTGGGTAAGTTATTAGAAACTAGATTCCAGTTTTCTCCTCCGTCTGTTGTTACCCAAAGATTTCCATCATCTGTACCTGCAGCAATATGATCACTGTTTAAAGGACTTACATCTATATAGGTTACTGTTCCAAAAGAAATGTTTCCTTCATATGGTCCATTGCTAAGGAATGGGCTGATACCTTCAATGCTATTTCCTTCATTGGTTATTTTAAAAACGCGATCTGTCCCAAAATAAACAGTACCACTATCTGCAGGGTCAAATGCGATTGGACTGTTCCAGTTTTTAACTCCGGGGACATTTGGTCCGATAGCATAATAACCACCATTCTCAATTCTATATAGATTACCATACTGAAACTCAGCATATACAACCCCGTCATCAGTAGGATCTACCAATACCCTAAATCCATCGCCACCCAATATTTGTATCCAATCATCACTGCTTCCTGATGGAGTGTAATTAGTGCCATTGTCTTGCATTCCACCATAAATCTGCGTGGGATCAGAATCATTAATTTCGCAAGTGTAAAACTGATTATTAGGTAAGTTTTCACTTTTTACCCAACTTGTTCCACCATTATAACTGATATATATTCCACCGTCATTACCATTGATAACTAGATCTGGGTTTTCTGGATGAATGTAAATCGCATGATGATCTACATGTACACCATTAAACGTGCTGTTCCAAGTACTTCCTCCATTGGTTGTTTTATGCATATTGAGGCTAGCAACAAAAACTTCATTTTCATCGGCAGGATTCACCCATAATTTCCCAAACCACCAAATAAAAGGCACATCGTCAATAGCACCTGAGGACATTTTATTCCAAGTTTCTCCAGTATCGTTAGACTTGTATATTCCATTAAGACTTCCATCTTGATTGGCATAATATGCATATACTACACTAGGATTAGATTCTGAAATGGCAATTCCTATTCTACCTTTTTGGGTTCCTTGCGTAGGAAGTCCATCAGTTAGTTCGGTCCAGTTATCTCCACCATCTGTTGATTTATAAATTCCACTGGTAGGTCCGCCATAACTTCTGTTATTCGGTCTTCTAACCCTTTCCCACATTGCTGCGAACACAGTATTTGTCTCTATAGGATGAATGGCGATATCTATTGCACCAGTGCTATCACTGATATTTAGTACATTATTCCACGTATCACCTCCATCGTTTGTTCTATACACACCTCTATCTTGTGAATTTCCAAAGAGTCTACCCATAGCTGCGACATATACTGTGTTTTCATCTGTTGGGTCAGTAGCCACTTTGCCTATACTACCTACCGTTTCTAGTCCGATACTTTCCCAGTTTTCACCTCTATCATAACTTTTATAAACGCCCAATCCATCGTAAGCAAGAGATCCTCCACCTGCATTAGATTCTCCAGTTCCTACATAGATCACATTGCTATTACTTCGTGAAATATCCATATCACCTATTGATAAACTTAATGCATTATCAAATATTGGTTCCCAATTTATTCCTTGATCTAAACTTCGGAAGATACCTCCTGCTGCAGAAGCAGCAAAGATGGTGTTTTGATCATCCCTAAACATTTCGATATCAGTTATTCTTCCACCGATATTTGTTGGTCCTTCAAAAAACCAAGGATCGTCGTAACCTTCCATTCTAGATGCAGGTGCTTTTTCTTTAGTGGCTTTTTTAATGGCTTTATAGTCGATTTCTCCCTTAGGATATGCTCTTTGTTGAAAAAACCAATCGCCAGGAGGTTGCTTTTTTATTTGTGGAATATCTTCACTTGTGTTACAAGAAAATAAAACAGAAAAAGAAATTGCGAGGTAGAAATATTTTTTCATGCTATTGTCGATTTAGATTATACAAATATAAGTTTATTAGAATCAATGCTTTATGTGTGTATATGGAAGATTTGAAATATAATTGGCTTAAGATTTGCAGGAGACATACAGAAAATAATCGAAAGCTTTTAAATAAAGCTTTTCAACTTTTTCAAAATAGTGTATATTTGCACTCCAATTAATTTTGGTCTCGTGGCCGAGTGGCTAGGCAGTGGTCTGCAAAACCATCTACAGCGGTTCGAATCCGCTCGAGACCTCAAAAGACCTTGACTATCAGATAGTTGAGGTCTTTTTCTTAAAGTACTTCTCATGAAACTCTTAAAGGTAATATAGAATTTGGATAAGGAATCGCCAATATTTTTCATGACATGAAACCCTTATTGTCTGAAATAGGACTCAAAAGATTAAAAGATGAACAAGATTATAAAGCTATATTCAAAATCATAAATTAATCCTTACCCAACTTTGACCAAAATCCCCTCACAGGCCCGATAAACCAAGTCATACACATAATCAAACCCACCATCATAATAGGGGTCAGGAACTTCATCACGTTCAGTAATTCCTGCAAAAGGTAAAAATAACTGGACCCTATCTTCTTGGGATGATGAGCTACATAACTTTAGGATGTTTTTATAATTGCTTTTATCCATAGCAAAAATAAGATCGTAATAATCAAGATCTGCCTTTGTTATGATTCTAGAAGATTGTCGAGAAATGTCAATACCATTGTCTTTAGCCACTTTTATAGATCTAGAATCTGGAGCATTGCCATTATGCCAACCGCTGGTTCCAGCAGAATCAATTTCCCAATGTAGATTATTATCATCTGATAATTTTTGCATGATACCATGCGCCAACGGTGATCTGCAAATGTTACCCAGACAGACCATTAATATTTTCATTTGATCTAGATTTTATAACTAATTACGATTACCAGTCTTTATCTCCTTTCTTTCTATTTGCATTGAACTTTCTGAGCTTTTCTTGTACTTTTTGCTCTTCGTTTTCCATAATCTGAAGGAGTTTCATGGCATCAAGACTATCGAGAGATTGCTTATCCAAACGCGTAGAATCAAAAGAAGCTTCACCTATCTCCTGTTCTTGATTAGTGGAGTCTTGTTTTTCTTCTTGTTGCTCTTGCTCTTGTTCGTCCTCGCTTTTTTCTCCTTCTTGATTTTCTTGCTGTTCCTGATTTTCTTGTTGCTCCTGATTTTCTTTGTCTTGTTCTTCTTGATTTTCCTCATCACTAGGTTGAGGATTGTCACATTGTTTGTCTTGTTGTTGCTGTTGAGCTTGTTTCAATATTTGTTTAGAAACTAAGAGGTTGTATCGGGCATTATCATTGTTTTGGTTAAGTTGGATAGCCTCTTTATAAGAATCTATTGCTTCCTCAATTTTTTGATTTTTAAAATGTGCATTTCCTAGGTTATAATAGGCATCAGAACGTTCTACATCGTTGGAAGCCAAGGCAGTTGCTGTTTCAAAATGATCTACAGCTTCCTCGTATCTTTCTTGCATATAGACAGCATTTCCTAGATTGAAAGTAGACTTTATTTCTTTTTCGTTTTCTCTAGCTTTTCTGTATTGTTCTTCCGCTAGATAATACTCTTGGACATCATAATATTTGTCTCCATTTTGAAGATTTTTGTGACCAGCTTGCGCTTGAATGTGCACATAAGGAAATAAAACAAGAATGATAAATATTGTTCTGACTAATGCTTTCATAATCAAATGTTCAGTAATTTCTTAATGTTTAACGAAATGGTCTTTTTATTTGATATCAAATATTCAACAACTAATAAAACAAATGCTAGGAACAAAAGATGCTGGAAAAAGCTATTATAATCTGTAAAAGATCGTTGCTCTACTTCTTTTTTCTCTACTTTAGCCAAGTCATTTACAATCTTTCTAACCAAACTAAATCCATCATCCAATAGATAAAATTCTCCATTAGCAGCATCAGCAATATCTTGCAGCAATGCAATGTTAAGTTTTGTTTTTACGGGATTTCCTGATTTATCTTTTTTATAGACTTTTCTTCCATTTTCCTCAAATGGAATCAAAGCACCATCCTGAGTACCGACTCCAATCGTAAAAATAAACGTTCCATCTTTAGAAGCCAATTCGGCAGCATCTATTGCTTCACTTTCGTGATTTTCTCCATCTGTAATAAGTACCAATGCTTTTTGATATGGACTATCATTGGCAAATAAATTTTGTGCCAGATCTATCGCTTCTGCAACAGCAGTACCTTGTGTTCCGGCCTGTCTCGGATTCGCACTTTTGATAAATAGTTCTGCAGCAGCATAATCATTGGTAAGTGGCATTTGTAAATATGCACTTCCAGCAAAATAGATTAATCCAATTCTTTCTCCTTTCAGAGACTTAATTAATTGTGCAGTAAACCTTTTGGCATTTTCCATTCTATTGGGAGAAATGTCTTCTGCCATCATGCTCTGAGAAATATCTAGCGCAATGATGATATCTGAGCTTTTGGCTTTAACTTTTTGCTGGCGCATTCCCCATTGCGGATTTGCATAAGCAAGAATAGCAAACAATGTTGCGAAAGAGAATAAGCCCATTTTTAGATACTCTTTTTTTAGAGAATAGTTAGGGAAGAGGCGATGTACAATTTCCACATCTCCTATCTGACTTATTCTTTTTTTCTTCCAAAGAATGAGAAGGTAAAATATCAGCCAAATTAAAGGAATTAAGACTAAAAAATAAAGCGCACTTGGTTGCTCAAATTTGAACATTTGTTATAAATATTTACCGACAAATATATTATCATTATTTATTCATGATTGCATTCCAAATTGGAAAAAAAGACCAATTCATCAATAAAGTGGATAAAATGTTTAAAACCCAAATATATCGACTTTTTAAATCGAATTAAATATTGATTTTTTATAAATATTAAAATTAGATAATCTATAAGCATGTGAACATCAAATGCATAAGGAAATCAAGTGTTAATAAAATTGTTATCAAATGATTTAATTCGAAGTGATGCATTCTGTTGAAAAACTTTATGCATCTATTAAGGTAGCTGACAATAACAAAAGAAATGACAAAAAATACTGCATTACCTTACAGTACTTTTACAATAATTTCTAATTTAGGGCTTTGATCGAAATTTTATTATTGAAAACTTATAATTTGTAAATCAAGACTATTATGCGAAAACTAATTGCTTTCAGTTTGTTGTTTTGTGTCCTGGCGTTTTTTGGGGCAACAGAAATTTTTGCTCAAGAGGCAGCAGTAGATGAATCTTCAGGCTTTCAAATGCTAAAAGAGAAGTTTATCGAAGGGGGATGGGAATTTATGATCCTGGTACTTATATGTCTAATCTTAGGATTGGCTTTTTGTATAGAGAGAATCATTACGTTAAACATCGCAACGACAAATACTGATAAACTATTAAACAACATTGAAGAAAGACTAGCTGATGGTGACCTAGAAGGGGCTAAAGAAGTAGCTAAATCAACACCTGGACCAACAGCAAGTGTATTATATGAAGGATTGAGAAATTCTGCAGGTGGACCTGAGGCTTCTGAAAAAGCCATCGTTTCTTACGGTTCTGTACAGATGGGTCTTTTAGAAAAAGGACTTGTTTGGATTTCATTATTTATTGCCATTGCACCGATGCTAGGATTTATGGGTACAGTAATTGGTATGATTGGTGCCTTTGATAGAATCGAGGCTGTAGGAGATATCTCTCCATCCGTTGTTGCAGGAGGTATTAAAGTTGCCTTATTAACAACAGTATTTGGATTGGTAACAGCGATTATTTTACAAATATTTTACAACTATATAGTTGCTAAGATTGATGGTATCGTAAACAAAATGGAAGATGCGTCAATTGGTTTAGTTGATGTTATGGCAAGGAATGGTATTTTCAAATAACCTCTAAATAACTAGCAATTATGTTAAGTATATATAAATTTTTTGTAAGTAGGGGACAGACCTTCTCGTTTTTATTAGGGTTAGTGGTTGTTGTCATTGTTGTAGCAACTGCTATCTCAGGAATTGGGAGTGCTGGATATGATATGGGAACTGATCTTAATGAGGTGCTAAAAAACAATAGTGAAGAAACGTTTGATTTTTTCAATGCTGCTGTTTGGTTACCAGTAATCATGATAGGTTTTATCATATTATTAATTGCGCTTTTCAGTGTTTCAAACCTGGTTAGTGACCCTAAAGGGTCTTTAAAATCAATAATTGGATTAGCAGTCTTATTAATATTGTTCTTTATTCTTTACAGTATGGCAGTGCCAGAAACTGCAGGAAGAATTGGAATGTTACACGACAAGTTTGATATTTCCGATGGAGTAAGTAGATTTATTTCTGGAGGTATCTGGACTACATTAATATTAATAGGTGGTGCTGCTGTCTTAATGGTAATATCTTCAATCATAAATATCTTTAAGTAATGGGTAAAACTAGTACAAGAGATAGAATGAGTAATGAAGTCAATGCAGGCTCGATGGCCGATATTGCCTTCTTATTACTGATATTCTTCTTAGTAACAACGACGATCGATGTTGATAAAGGAGTATTGGTAAGGCTTCCGCCTTGGTCAGAAGATGAGCCAGAAACAGAAAAACTAAAGACTAGAAATGTGTATTCTGTTCTGGTAAATGCCAATAATGATTTGTTGGTAAGAGGTGAGCCAGCTAACATAGAGACATTGAGAGAAAATGCTAAAGAATTTATCACTAATCCTAACAAGAGGGAAGATATGTCTGAAAGCCCAAATAAAGCTGTTATTTCTTTAAGAAATGATAGAGGGACTAAGTACAAAACATATCTTGAAGTGTATAATGAATTAAAAGCAGCATATACAGAACTACGTAATGAGGAATCTCAGAAGCGTTACGGAAAAGACTTTGAATTTTTAGATAGAGAAAAGAGAAAAGAAATAATTAATATTATTCCATTAATCCTTTCAGAGGCTGAGCCTACTGATTTTGGAGAAGAAAGCTAAATTCTATGTCAAAATTTCAAAAGAAAAGAGGAAAATCTACACCAGAAGTATCTACGGCTTCTTTGCCAGATATCATATTCATGTTGTTATTTTTCTTTATGGTTGTAACAGTAATGAGAGATTCTAGTTTGAAAGTTGATGTTGTAGTTCCACAAGCTACAGAATTGACAAAGCTTGAAAAGAAATCTCTGGTAAACTACCTATATTTAGGAAAACCAAAAGATCAATTTAGAGAAGTTTATGGTACCAGACCTACTTTGCAATTGGGTGACAAAATATCTAAAATCGAAGATATTCCATTGTTCCTAGAGCAACATAGGAGTAAAGTAAGTGAGCGTGAGATATCTGCAATTACCTCTTCATTGAGGGTAGATGGTGATGTAACAATGGGTGTAGTAACGGATGTTAAAACACAATTAAGAAAAGCGAATCAATTGAAAATTAATTACTCTGCAAAACCTAGAGCCAATTAATCCAAACTTGATTTATGTTATAAGAAAAGCCACTTGATAAATTCGAGTGGCTTTTTTATTTTCTGTAAATGAATTTAGATTCTAATACAATATATCGTTATTAATGTCCCACTGGATAAAGCAATAAAAATTGAAATATTGAGGCAG
>JAHDBF010000003.1:57928-61873 GCA_020630525.1 Saprospiraceae bacterium | reverse complement strand
ATCAATAAAACAAGGCTTAAAGCTTTGTTTGTTGTCATTATAAATTATAAATCTAAAAATTAATTTCCCGATTCACTTGCATGGGAAAATTAAAAGAACATATATTTGGTCAATAAAAATTATGAAGCAAAGCAAACAACATACTATTTCATCTACAAGTATAGACTTGGTTAAGCCAAATAACTGTATGTGTATGTGCTGTTGTTGTATGGAGTCAAAAATGGCTAACGCTTTGTTATAGGTTTAAAAATAATAATAAGAATATACAGAGCTGGAGCCAATTGGTTCCAGCTTTTTTTTTGCTTGGAATCTTGGTAAAAGCTCATTTAACATTAAAAGTTTAAAAAATGAGTCAACAAAATTATCATTACGAGACATTACAATTGCATGCAGGTCAGGAAGTAGATCCAACCACTAAAAGCAGAGCAGTGCCAATTTACCAGACTACATCTTTTGTTTTTGACAATTCAGAACATGCAGCTAATCTCTTTGGTTTAAAAGAATTTGGAAACATCTATACTCGGATTATGAATCCAACTACGGATGTATTTGAGAAAAGAATTGCAGCATTAGAAGGAGGAACAAATGCGGTTGCAACTGCATCTGGACAAGCAGCACAATTCATCGCATTAAACAATATTCTCCAATCTGGAGACTCTCTAGTAACTTCTAGCTATCTGTACGGAGGGACATTTAATCAGTTCAAAGTAAACTTTAAGAGGCTTGGAATCGAAGCAAGATTTGCTGACGGGAATGACCTAGATAGTTTTGAATCATTAATTGATGAAACAACTAAAGTACTTTATGTCGAAAGCATTGGTAATCCAAGATTTGCTGTTCCTGATTTTGAAGGATTGGCTAAGCTTGCGAGAAAGTATGATATTCCATTGGTCGTAGACAATACCTTTGGCGCAGGTGGATATTTGGTCAAACCCATTGAGCATGGCGCTAACGTTGTAGTGCAATCTGCAACAAAATGGATAGGCGGTCATGGCACTAGCATTGGTGGAGTAATCGTAGATGGTGGAAATTACAATTGGGGTAATGGGAAATTCCCACAATTCTCAGAACCATCTCCTGGATATAACGGATTGGTCTTTGCAGATGTATTTGGGATTGATAATCCGCTAGGTCTTCCTAATGTGGCTTTCGGTATAAGAGCAAGGGTCGAAGGGTTAAGAGATTTTGGACCAGCAATTAGTCCATTCAATTCCTTTCTACTGATCCAAGGATTAGAAACACTTTCACTAAGAGTCGGAAGAACAGTAGAGAATGCATTAGCGATTGCGACATGGTTAGAAAAAAGAGATGATGTTGTTTGGGTAAATTATCCAGGATTAGAAAGTAGTCCTGAACATTCGCTTGCGCAAAAATATCTTAAAAATGGATTTGGTGGCGTACTGAGTTTTAAAATTAAAGGAGGTAAAGAGAATGCAGATAAATTTATAAATAGCCTATCTCTGGTTTCGCATTTAGCAAATGTTGGTGATGCAAAAACACTAATCATACACCCTAGTTCGACCACGCATGAGCAATTATCAGAAGCAGATCAAAAAGCTTCGGGTGTAGAACCTGGACTCCTACGCCTATCCGTTGGCATTGAGCATTTAGAGGATATTAAGGGAGATTTGAGTCATGCTTTTGACAAAGTATTTGATACTAAATCAATCAATGCCTAATTAAGATTAAGTACGAGAGAAATCGATGAAGAGACTAAAACTAGAAAAGTCGATCAGACTAGAATCGGGACAAACCCTACACAATCCGCAGATTGTATATCATACTTATGGAAAGTTGAATGCAAAAAAATCTAACGTAGTGTGGGTTTGTCACGCGCTCTCTGCAAACAGTGATGTTTTTGATTGGTGGAAAGGATTATTTGGAAACGGAAATCTATTTAACCCAGAAGATCACTTTATCGTGTGCGCTAATTTTTTAGGAAGTCATTACGGGACCACTGGACCGTTATCGATCAACCAAGAAACTGACACTCCCTACTATGGCGACTTCCCTGAGATAACGGTACGTGATATGGTAAGCTTACATTTTGAATTAATGAAATTTCTAGCTATAGAAAAAATTGCTTTCCTAATCGGTGGCTCAATGGGTGGTCATCAAGCCCTTGAAATGGCAATCAGTAAACCAAACAGCATCGATGAACTGTGCTTATTGGCAACAAGTGCAGTGATCTCACCTTGGGCTTCCGCCCTAAATCAAAGTCAAAGAATGGCGATAGCATGTGATCCAACATGGGGAGATAAAAATAATAATGCAGCACAGAATGGAATGAGTGTGGCAAGATCTATAGCCTTATTATCTTATAGAAATCAAGGTGCATACAACACCACTCAAAAAGAAAATCTACGAGAAACCATATACCCTAGCAAAGCGGCATCATATCAAGAGTATCAAGGAAAGAAAATTACTCAACGATTTAATGCATACAGCTATTGGCACATAAGTAAAGCAATGGATAGTCATAACATTGCAAGAAATAGAGATACCTTAGAAAATGTATTAGCCAGTATTAAAGCCAAAACATTAATATTGTCTTTTGAAAATGATTTACTATTTCCGTATGAAGATCAGCAAATTCTCTATAATCATATACCAAATGCCCAACTAAAAATTATTCCTACCAAGTATGGACATGATGGATTTTTGATAGAGACTGGAACGATATCAAAAGTAATCGAAAAATTCTCTTCTATAGTGAATTTTAATGTACCTGAATTTGCTTAATAATTACAACACCATCTTAACACAAATCAACCCAACAACTCCCAATACTATTGTATATGGGAATGCCATCTTTACCATCTTACCATAAGAAAGATTGATCAGCGGTGCTAAAGCAGATGTCAATAAAAATAAGAATGCTGCTTGACCATTTGGTGTAGCTACACTTGGTAGATTTGTTCCAGTATTTATTGCAATCGCTAATTTTTCAAACTGATCTCTAGTGATAACTCCATTATCAAATGCTTCTTTTACTTCTCCAATATAAACCGTTGCTACGAATACATTGTCACTTATCATAGACAACACTCCATTGGCGATATAAAACATAGAAGGTTGTTGCGAAGGATCTAATGCCAATGCCCATTCTATAATTGGCTTGAATAAATGCTGGTCATGAATCATAGCTACTATCACAAAAAACACAACCAATAATCCTGTAAATGGCAATGCTTCTTCGAATGCTTTTCCTAAGCTGTGTTCTTCTACGATTCCCATGAATGCCGTCTGAACAATAATCAATGCCAACCCAATAAACCCAACTGGTGCTAAGTGCAATGCTAGTCCAATGATCAATAATACTGCACTAACAGCCTGAACAATCAAATTATATTTTTGGTGAGCAGTCCTGTTTTTATCTTCTTCGTCGGTATAATTTTCTATGATGGTTCTGGCAACTTCTGGCAATTTAGTACCATAACCAAACACACCAGTCAATTCTAAAATGACAGTAGTAATCAATCCACAAACCAATACAGGCATCGTTATCGGAGCCATCATCTGAAAGAACTCAATAAAATCCCAACCCATTCTTTCTCCTATCAATAAATTTTGTGGTTCTCCTACGATCGTACATACTCCACCTAGTGCTGTACCTACCACACCATGCATCACTAAACTTCTCAAAAATGCCCTGAACTGTTCAAGTGTTTCTCCGCTCAATTGTTTCCTATCTGGAGTACCACTATTGTCATAATCCGCCGAACTAGAATGAATTTTGTGATATACTCCATAGAACCCAACTGCGACAGATATAAGTACAGCAGTTACCGTTAATGCATCTAAAAATGCAGAAAGAATTGCTGAAAGAAAAACGAATAACAAAGACAAAACCATCTTTGATTTAATCTTGGTGAACACCTTACTAAAGATGTACATCAATAATGGCTTCATAAAATATATACCAGCGACCATAAATACCAAAAG